>NZ_JBFULH010000008.1:0-41992 GCF_056400445.1 Pseudomonas sp. P5_B2
CTGTCAGCGTTCCTCTTAGCTCAACTTTACTACCCCCGAAGTAATATCAGGGGACACCCCAGACACCCGCCAAATACGGGCGCCCAAAGGCGTGCCCCTAATCCACTCGGTCGCCCCTCACTCGGGGTAGGAGAGACGCCACAGCGAGAGACTCCATGCGATTACAAGGTAGACCTCCATGAAAACGTCATTCAACCAACAAGAGATCAAAGTCACTTTTTGCACTGTTACCAGCTCCCTCCTGTTGTGCTCGACCCTGGAGACCCAGGCGGGACCGACGGAAGAAGAAATCGCTCCATGGTATCGCCAGGATGTTCCGGCCTTCACCTTGCCACCCACCCGTATCAACGCCCCCTACCCCGGTCACTTCGGTGCCGCATCCGATACAACCAGCTCAGACCTGACCATCGAAGACGAAGCGCCTTCAGCCTGGGATCAGGTATACGGAAAAGCGTCGCGACAAGCGCAGACCGACTATCTTTCACTGGGATCTTCGATCCCTGGCACTACAGAATTCAAAAGCCCGGCGATCCTCACCTTGCAGAGCGGTAGTGGTCATACCCAAAAGGTCGGGCTGATCGGCGGCACCACCCAGTTACAAGGCAATGGCAACGGCTTGCTGGCCAATCCAGCCTTGGCCAACCCCGACCACGACACCCTCAACCTTCAAGGCCAGAGCCTCGGCGCTTACTGGAGCCTGACCGGCCCTCAAGGCTGGCATGTGGACTTGACCGCCAGCGGTGGCCGGGTCAACGGCTACAGCCGTAACGACCAAGGCGCGCGGCAGGCCACTGAAGGCACGGCGATGACATTGTCGGTGGAAGGCGGATTCCCGATTGGCCTGAGCGAGAACTGGGTGGTCGAACCCCAAGCGCAATTGATCAATCAGCGCATTTCGCTGGATACGCCGTATGCCGGTGCGGGGAATGCGTCCTCGAGTGAGCTGACGTCCTGGAGCGGTCGGGTTGGCGCCCGATTGAAAGGCAGTTACGACATCAATGGCCTTGGCGTCGAACCCTATGTGCGGACTAACTTGTGGCACACCGTGAACACCGGCGGCACCGTGACCCTCGATCAGGTCGACAAGATCAGCAGCAGCCGTAAATCATCGACCGTCGAAGTGGGTCTGGGGCTGGTGGCCAGGGTAACGCCCACCGTGAGTTTGTACGTCAGCGCGGATTACAGCAGTGATGTGGATGACAATGATTTGAACGGGTTGATTGGGAGTTTGGGGGTGCGGATGCGGTGGTGAGCGTTTGAGTTCACTGGGTGTGTTGTCTTGACTGGCCCCTTCGCGAGCAAGCCCGCTCCCACATTCGACCGCATTCTCATATAAGAACTCGGTTATATGTGGGAGCGGGCTTGCTCGCGAAGGCAGCAACGCGGTGTCAGATCAGCCCTCCGGCCGCAAGATCAGCACCGCCAGCGGTGGCAGATTCAGAGCCAGTGAAAGCGCCTGCCCATGGCTCGGTGCATCTTCAGTCAGCGCCCCGCCACTGTTGCCATAGTTGGAACCGGCATACATCGCCGCATCGCTGTTGATCACCTCGGTCCAGCGCCCGGCAAACGGTACGCCGACGCGATAACCCTCACGCGGCACCGGGGTGAAGTTGGCCACGACCAGCACCGGCCGCCCCTCCTTGCTCCAGCGCAGCCACGCGTAAACGCTGTTGATCGCATCGTCGCCGATCAGCCACTGGAAACCTTGCGGGGCATCGTCCTGCTCATGCAGCGCCGGTTCTTCGCGGTAAAGTCGATTGAGGTCGCCGACCAGTTTCTGCACCCCTTGGTGCTCGGGGTATTGCAGCAAGTACCAGTCCAGTTGCTGATCGTGGTTCCATTCTCGCCACTGGCCGAATTCGCAGCCCATGAACAACAGCTTTTTACCGGGGTGCGTCCACATGAAGCTCAGGTAGGCGCGCAAATTGGCAAACTTCTGCCAGCGGTCGCCGGGCATCTTGTCGATCAACGAATGCTTGCCGTGCACCACTTCATCGTGGGAAATCGGCAGGATGAAGCGCTCGGACCACGCGTACACCAGGCCAAAGCTCAGTTCGTTGTGGTGGTGGGCGCGGTACACCGGATCCTGCTGGATGTAATGCAGCGAATCGTGCATCCAGCCCATGTTCCATTTGTAGGCAAAACCCAAACCGCCCTGTTGCGTGCTCTGGCTGACGCCCGGCCACGCCGTGGACTCTTCGGCGATGACCAGCGCACCGGGCGCCTCCAGCGCGACCACGTCGTTGAGGTGACGCAAAAAGTCGATGGCTTCCAGGTTTTCCCGTCCGCCATGACGGTTCGGCACCCATTCGCCGGCCTTGCGCGAATAGTCGCGATAGAGCATTGACGCCACGGCATCCACGCGCAGGCCATCGACATGGAAATGCTTGAGCCAATGCAGCCCCGACGCCAGCATGTAACCGTGCACTTCGGTGCGGCCCAGGTTGTAGATCAGCGTGTCCCAGTCCTGGTGAAAACCTTCCAGCGGGTTGCCATATTCATACAGCGCCGTGCCGTCGAATTGCGCCAGACCATGCTCGTCAGTGGGGAAATGCGCCGGCACCCAGTCGAGAATCACGCCGATTTCCGCCTGGTGGCAGGCGTTGACGAATGCGGCAAAATCATCCGGTGAACCGTAACGGGCACTCGGGGCAAATTGCGACAACAATTGATAGCCCCACGAGCCGCCGAACGGGTGCTCCATGATCGGCATCAGTTCGATGTGGGTGAAGCCCAAGTCCTTCACATAAGGAATCAGCCGTTCACCCAATTCGTGCCAGGTGTACTGGCGGGCGACTTCGCCAAGATCGTCCAGTTCACATTGCCAGGAACCGGCGTGCAATTCGTAGATCGACAGCGGCGCAGTGGGTCGCTGACGTTCGCCACGCGACTGCATCCACGCCTGATCCTGCCAATCGATGTTCAGCGGTGAGGCGACTTTGGAGGCAGTGTCCGGCGGCAAGGTGGTGGCAAGCGCCATCGGGTCAGCCTTGAGCGGCAAAATGCCGTGGGTGCCGAGGATTTCGTATTTGTACGCCTCACCCGCTCGCATGCGCGGGATGAAAAGCTCCCAGACCCCGGTCGGATGACGCAGACGCATCGGATGACGGCGACCGTCCCAGTTGTTGAAGTCACCAACCACCGATACACGTTTGGCGTTGGGCGCCCACACGGCGAAACGCACGCCGTCGACACCGTCGACCGTTTTCAGTTGCGCGCCGAGGCAACTGCTCAGGTCGCGGTGATTGCCTTCGGCGAACAGGTACAAGTCCATCTCGCCGAGCAGCGGACCAAAGCTGTAAGGGTCTTCGCTGATTTGTTCGCCGCCGGCCCAACGGGTGCGCAGCAGATACGGCTGGGCCCGTTCGAAGTGCCCGACAAACAGCCCCGGTGTCTGGGTCGCTTCCAGGTTACCGAGCTCTTCCCCGGAGTCCTTGGCCAACACCTGCACGCTCAATGCGTCAGGCAAATAGGCGCGAATGAATTGCCCATCGGCGCCATCGCCATGGGGCCCCAGAATTGCAAAAGGGTCGTGATGTTCGGCGCGCACCAACGCGTCGATGTCTCGCGATCTGGGCAGTAACGCCTCTTTAGCATGACCCTGTTCCTTGTTCGAGAAACTCATGACTACTCTCCACCAAGATCGGAAAAGGGTTTAAGCCCACTCAATAATCCATACAAGCCGTGCAGGGGCACCGGCAGCCAAGTGGGTCGATTTTCAGCCTCATACGCCACTTCATAGGCCGCCTTCTCCAGACCGAACAACGCTAGCGCGGCGTCCTCGCCCTCCGGATCTTGCCATGCATGAGCAAGACTAGCTGCCGCTAACCGATAAGCGTCAACAAATGCCTGTTTTGCTTCAATCAGGTAGCGCTGGGCGACCCGTTCGCGAGCAGCCTGGGCCTCGGCTGTGTTATCGACGTTATGCACATTGATCGTCATCGCGGCGGCGTAATCGAAAGAACGCAACACCCCGCTGACGTCCTTGTACGGGCTGTGCTTGCCCCGMCGTTCACGCAGCGGCCGCGCCGGCTCGCCCTCGAAATCGATCAGGTAGGCATCGCCCTTGATCACCAGCACCTGCCCCAGGTGCAAGTCGCCGTGGACGCGGATGCGCAAACCACCGGCGGCTTTTTTGCCGAGTTCCTGCACATGGCTCAGGATGGTTTTTTTGTGCTCCAGCAAACGACTGACCAACGCGGTATCCGCAGGGCTCAGTTGGTTTTGATGCTGCTTGAGCAACTTCAGTGCGTGCTCCAGCTGCGCCGACACGTCCTTGGCCGAGGCCTGCGCTTCTTTCTGCGTGGTGACCTGCGGGGCGAAGTCCGGGTCTTTGGTCGGAGCGGCCAGTACCTGGTGCATTTCCCCCAGACGCTGACCGAGCATGCCGGCAAAATCCTTCAGCTCACCCAGTGCGTTGTAGTGCTGTTCCTGCTCAGAAATGGCATCGGCCATCTCGTCTCGCAGCGCGCGTTCGAGGTTGTTCTGGGTCCATTCCCAGGCATCGCCCTGATTGTTCAAATAGCCCTGAGCGATCATCAACAACGTGTCCTCGCCTTGCTCGTCGCGGCGCACCACCGAGCCCAGCAGTGGCGAAATATTCTGGAACCCGGCGTTGGTCAGGTACGCGCTCATTTCCAGTTCCGGGTGCACACCCGAGGCGAGTTTGCGGATCAGTTTGAGCACCAGACTGTTGCCGATCACCACCGAACTGTTAGATTGCTCGGCGGACAGGTAACGCACCGCTGACTCCTCCGTCAGACCCAGTTTCGCCAGCTCTGCCGTAGGCTCGAAACGGATGTCGCCCGCGCTCGATGACAACACGGTGGTGTTCTGCATGCCTTGCAACACGGCATGAATAAAAGGTTCGAGGCTGAAGGCATCGGTGATCAAACCCACCTGACGCCCACGGCGCACCCGCGACAAAGCCAATTGCTGAGGCAACGCGGCGCCGACCTGATCTTCGGGAATAAAGCCGAATGGCAGCTGATAGCGATGAGTCTGGCCAGCGCTGGTGACTTCAATTTCGCTCAGCAGCACCGGGTGCAACGGATCGCCGAATCGCACGCCGTAGGCCAGGTTGACTTGTTCGACGGCTGCGTCCTTGCCGGCAAACCAGCGGCGATTCTGCAGCCAGTTCGGCAGGATGCCTTGCTCCAGCGTGCCACGGGACGGCGTTTCGAGCAGTTCTTCCATACGGGTCTTCAATACCAGCGTGGTGAAATCCGGCAAGCTTTGCGCCGGTTCCACGTGCCAGCTCGGCATCTGGTTTTCCGCCGCAAGCCCGAACCAATAGAAACCGTAAGGCGCCAGGGTCAAAAGGAAATTCAACTGGCCAATCGGTGGGAAGGCATTCCCGCCGAGCATCTCCACCGGCACCATGCCGACGTACGCCGACAGGTCGAGTTCCGCCGCTTGGGCGCTGCGCGACACGTTGGCCACGCACAGAATGATCTCGTGCTTGCCATCGGCCCCGGTGAATTCACGGGTGTAAGCCAGAATCCGGCGGTTGCTCGGTGAGAGCATCTTCAGCGTGCCGCGCCCGAACGCCTTGGACTGTTTGCGCACGGCCAACATGCGCCGGGTCCAGTTGAGCAGCGAATGCGGATCGCCGGCCTGGGTTTCGACGTTGACCGACAGGTAGCCGTATTGCGGGTCCATGATCGGTGGCAGCACCAGGCTGGCCGGGTCGGCGCGCGAGAACCCGCCGTTGCGGTCAATCGACCACTGCATCGGCGTGCGCACACCGTCTCGGTCACCGAGGTAGATGTTGTCGCCCATGCCGATTTCATCGCCGTAATACAGGGTCGGCGTGCCGGGCATCGACAGTAGCAAACTGTTGAGCAGCTCCACGCGACGCCGATCACGCTCCACCAGGGGCGCGAGTCGGCGGCGGATCCCCAGATTGATCCGGGCCCGACGGTCGGCCGCGTAGTAATTCCACAAGTAGTCGCGCTCTTTGTCGGTGACCATTTCCAGGGTCAGTTCATCGTGATTGCGCAGGAAAATCGCCCACTGACAGTTGGCCGGGATCTCCGGGGTCTGGCGCAGGATGTCGGTGATCGGGAAGCGATCTTCCTGAGCCAGCGCCATGTACATGCGCGGCATCAACGGAAAGTGAAAAGCCATGTGGCACTCGTCGCCGTTCAAGCCCTTTTTGTCGGTGGCACCAAAGTACAGTTGGGTGTCTTCCGGCCATTGATTGGCTTCGGCCAACAGCATGCGGTCCGGGTAATTGGCGTCTATCTCGGCGCGGATTTGCTTGAGGACGTCGTGGGTCTCGGGGAGGTTTTCGTTGTTGGTGCCGTCACGCTCGATCAGGTACGGGATGGCGTCCAGCCGCAAACCGTCGATGCCCATGTCGAGCCAGTAGCGCATCACCGAGAGCACGGCTTTCATGACCTGTGGGTTATCGAAGTTCAGGTCGGGCTGGTGGGAGTAGAAACGGTGCCAGAAGTACTGGCCGGCCACCGGGTCCCAGGTCCAGTTGGATTTCTCGGTGTCGAGAAAGATGATGCGAGTGCCGTCGTACTTTTGATCGTCATCGGACCAGACATAGAAGTCCCGCGCTGCCGAACCGGGTTTGGCCTTGCGCGCTCGCTGGAACCAGGCGTGCTGGTCCGAGGTGTGGTTGATGACCAACTCGGTAATCACCCGCAGGCCACGCTTGTGCGCCTCGGCAATGAAGCGCCTGGCGTCGGCCATCGTGCCGTAGTCCGCGTGCACGCCACGGTACTCGGCGATGTCGTAGCCATCATCACGGCGTGGCGAGGGATAGAACGGCAATAGCCAGATGGTATTGACGCCGAGGTCGGCGATGTAATCGAGCTTGGCGATCAGGCCGGGAAAGTCGCCGATTCCATCGTTGTTGGAGTCGAAAAACGATTTGACGTGAACCTGATAGATCACTGCGTCCTTGTACCAGAGCGGGTCCTTGATAAAGGTGGCTGCCTTGGGTTTCTTCGCCATTTGAAACTCCTGTTGATGATCGTTCCCACGCTCTGCGTGGGAATGCCTCTACGGACGCTCCGCGTTCGGCTCTGGAGGGGACGCCGAGCGTCCCGGGCTGCATTCCCACGCGGAGCGTGGGGACGATCGTGTTAAACAGTAATCCGCCAAATCCCGAACGGCTGGAAGGCCGGGTCGATGCGCATGAACTGGTACTTGCCATACCAGGTCCAGCGGTGGCCGTTCATCAAATCTTCGCCCTGGGTGCTGGCGTCGTCGGGCAGGCCCATTTCCCATAGCGGCAATTCGAAATTGGCTTCCTGGACGTTATGCGGATCGAGGCTGACGGCCACCAGAATGAAGTTGCTGCCGTCCGCGCTGCGCTTGCCGAAGTACAGAATGTTGTCGTTCCACGCGTTGTAGACCTTCAGGCCCAAGTGCGTGTGCAGGGCCGGGTTTTGCCGGCGGATGCGGTTGAGCTGAGCGATCTCGGCAATGATGTTGCCCGGCGCGTTGAAATCCCGTGGGCGGATTTCGTACTTCTCGGAATTGAGGTATTCCTCTTTGCCCGGAATCGGCGCCGATTCACACAATTCGAAGCCTGAGTACATGCCCCACAGGCCGGAGCCCATGGTCGCCAGCGCTGCACGGATGAGAAAACCGGCACGTCCGGACTCATGCAGAAACGCCGGGTTAATGTCCGGAGTGTTGACGAAAAAGTTCGGCCGGTAGCATTCGCGCCACGGCGATTCATTGAGCTCGGTGAAATACGTCGCCAGCTCATGCTTGGTGTTGCGCCAGGTGAAATAGGTGTAGCTCTGGGAATAACCGACCTTGCCTAGCCGCGCCATCATCGCCGGGGTGGTAAAGGCCTCGGCGAGGAAGATCACCTCAGGGTACAGCGCTCGCACATCAGCGATCAGCCACTGCCAGAATGGCAGTGGTTTGGTGTGCGGGTTGTCGACGCGAAAGATCTTCACGCCCTCTTCGACCCAACCGACCACGATGTCGCGCAATTCGACCCACAGGCTCGGAATGGCCTCGGTCGCATAGAAGTCGACGTTGACGATGTCCTGATATTTTTTCGGCGGATTCTCGGCGTATTTGATCGTGCCGTCCGGCCGCCAGTTGAACCAGCCGGGGTGCTGTTGAAGCCAAGGGTGGTCCTGGGAACACTGAATCGCAAAATCGAGGGCGATCTCCAGCCCATAGTCCGCCGCCGTCGCGACCAGGCGGCGAAAGTCTTCGCGGGTACCAAGCTGCGAGTGAATCGCCTCATGCCCGCCTTCTTCGCTGCCAATCGCATAGGGGCTGCCGGGATCGTCGGGACCGGCGGTCAGTGAATTGTTCGGGCCTTTGCGGAAACTGCGGCCGATCGGGTGGATCGGCGGAAAGTACAGGACGTCGAACCCCATGTCCTGGATCATCGGCAACCGCGCGTGCACATCGTTGAAGGTGCCATGACGGGCCGGATCATCGGTGATCGAGCGTGGGAACAGCTCATACCAACTGGCGAACTGCGCCAACTCGCGCTCGACATCCAACGGGTATTCCGGGCTCAGGCTCACAAAAGCGTGATGGTCGACCTGCGCCATCAGCTCGGCGCTACGTTGGTGCAGAAACAGGGCCACCTGCTCGTTTTCGAGCAGACCGGACAACTCATGGTGCAATGCCGACAGGTGTTCGCTCAGTGCGCCTTCGCTGCGCTCGGCCGCCTGCTGCACCTGAGTGCGCCCTTCCTGCAATTCCAGACTGACGGGGACACGCGCGGCGTGCTTCTTTTCCAGCTCGTAGCAGAAGCTGGCGAACTGATCAATCCAGGCTTCGATGCAGAACAGATAGCGCCCCTGACGCTCGACACGGAACTGGCCTTGCCAGCCGTTGTTACCCAGGTCTTCCATGACTTCGCTTTGCCAAACGTCGTTGCCTTCGTCTCGCCAGCGCACCCGCACGGCCAGCTTGTCGTGGCCGTCGGCAAACACTTTGCTGGTCACCAACACGTCCTGACCCACTACGGATTTGACGGCAAACTGTCCGCCTTCAAGGGTCGGCTCGGTGTTTTCAATCGCGATTCGCGGTAGCAGTAACGCCTGCGACAGCGGCATATGAGGGTTGTAGTTCAGCTCTGTCGGTTTAGCAGCAGTCATCGAGCATCTCTCCTTTACGCCCCATGGACGCTCTTGTACCGGGTGTTCCCTGAATAGACTCACTTAGGTTGGGAGCCACCGGGCGGGCTAAAAGTTCAGAGGGAATTGCCCAAGCGGTCACGGGGAATCAATTCGCGCATCAGTAGGTCAATCCACTTAAGCACGACTTACGCCATGTGCCACTGGAGGCTTACACAATGAGTATTCCAATCCCTGCCGAAACGCCTGATCCGAACATCGACAGCCCGGTCATTCCACCCACCGAGCCGCAACCCGTGCCTGAAGAAGATCCGCCGGGTACCCAACCACCGCCTCGGGAAGAACCGCCGGGCACGATGCCGCCGGTGATTGTGACGCCGTGATCATGACAATTTACGGGGTGTGATCCTTGTCGATCAGCCGCACGATCCTTGGCATCACGCTGAAAATAGCCAATGCCAGAAGCGTACTGAACACCGCCGTCGCCTCGCGCCCCAACCCGGCCGACACGCCGATGGCTGCGGTCATCCACAACCCGGCGGCGGTGGTCAGGCCTTTGACCTGCCCCTCATCGCCCTCGGTGTTTTTAAGTATGGTCCCGGCACCGAGAAAACCGATCCCGGCGATGACACCCTGCACCACCCGGCTCATGGCGTCGGCTTGAGCGCCGGACGTCTGCGGTACCAGCACGAACAACGCAGCCCCCAATGCCACCAGCATATGGGTGCGGACCCCGGCGGCCTTGCCCTTGTGCTCGCGCTCGAACCCGAGGATGCCACCCAGCACCGCCGCCATCAGCAAGCGCACGGTTATGCGCGTCAATTGGGATGCGTCGCCGATATCGGCAAACTCCGCTTGCAGCGTCACCCAAACCTCATGCCACCAGGCGTTCATGCCGTTGTCCTTGTGCGTGGTTGTTAAAGGATGGACCGCGCCGACCATTAATCGGTTGCACCGAACGATGGCCGTTGCAGGCGCCCTAACGTTTACGTATTCGCAGAAAAAAGGGACCTCACCATGACTGTGCGCATCGAAAATGAGACCTGCTTCTTCATCACCGCCAACGGCGAAGAAATTCGGCTGTGCCCCGACGTCACCATCTTCACCGACGCTGAAAAAGCCATGTCGGCGGTGGAACTCGACGGCCAGCGTATCTACATCACCGAAGCAGAAGCCGATGCATTGACCGTAGCAGGCGCGGTGGACGGCCGTCGGCATTTGAAGGCCACGGACAGTGATTCGGTGATCTGACAGATACAGATCAATCACACCTGCGCAGGCGTGATATAGGCGTTTGTGTCCCGCCAGAGCAGGTGCTTCAAGTTGTCGCAGGCGACGGATCAGTAGTCATCTGATCCGCTTTTTATTGCAATACCTGAGTCTGTTATGCAAACAGATCGACGCTCATAGTTCGCTGGCCTGATGGAGGCTGATGAGCGACAGACCATGAGCGATAGAATCCCCGTCCGATTAGTTGAAAGCACCCCTGCGGTACAGACGTTTGAGCCTTCGCGTCCGAAGATGAAGGCCAAGTCCAGCGACAACCTGATCCACACACGTAGCTTCACCGGCCTGTTCCGCACTTTACGTCTGAGCGGTACGGGATTTCTGTTTTTACTGTTCTTCGGCACCGTGTGGCTGAACTGGGGCGACCGCCAGGCGGTGCTCTGGGACCTTTCAGAAAGCAAATTCCACATCTTCGGCGCAACGTTCTGGCCGCAGGATTTCATCCTGCTCTCGGCCCTGTTGATCATCGCCGCGTTTGGCCTGTTTGCGATCACCGTGTTCGCCGGCCGGGTGTGGTGCGGCTACACCTGCCCACAGAGTTCCTGGACCTGGATCTTCATGTGGTGCGAGAAGATCACCGAAGGCGAGCGCAACCAGCGCATCAAGCTGCAAGCCGCGCCGTGGGGCTTGAACAAACTGCTGCGGCGCTCGGCCAAGCACACGCTGTGGCTGGCGATCAGCCTGCTCACCGGCCTGACTTTCGTCGGCTACTTCACCCCGATCCGGCCGCTGGCCGAAGAGCTGCTGACCTGGCAAATGGGCGGTGTCAGTCTGTTCTGGGTGCTGTTCTTTACCGGCGCCACGTACATCAACGCCGGCTGGCTGCGCGAAGCGGTGTGCATGCACATGTGCCCGTATGCACGATTCCAGAGCGTGATGTTCGACAAAGACACCCTGACCATTTCCTATGACGCGGCCCGTGGCGAAAACCGTGGCGCACGTAAACGTGAGGTGAAACCGGCCGAAGTCGGCATGGGTGATTGCATCGACTGTCAGCTGTGTGTGCAGGTCTGTCCGACCGGCATCGACATCCGCGACGGCTTGCAGATGGAATGCATTGGCTGCGCCGCGTGCATCGACGCCTGTGATTCGATCATGGACAAAATGGGCTATGCCCGGGGGCTGATCAGCTATACCTCGGAACATCAATTGCAGGGTGGCAAGACGCACCTGCTGCGGCCACGGCTGATCGGTTACACCGTTGTGTTGCTGCTGATGATCGGTGCCCTCTCCCTCGCACTTGTGGAACGGCCGATGGTGTCGCTGGATGTGAGCAAGGACCGTGGGTTGTTCCGTGAAAATAGTCAGGGGCAGATCGAAAATATCTACAGCCTCAAGGTCATCAATAAAACCCAGCTGCGCCAGGACTATCGTTTGAGTCTGGTGGAGGGCGACGGCTTCCAGTTGCAAGGCAAGACACAGCTGAGCCTGGCCCCCGGCGAGATTGTCGATGTGCCGGTGTCGGTGGCAATGACCGCGGAACGGCCGAGCAGCAGTTCGCAGTCGATTACGTTCAGGATTGTCGATAGCGATGAACCGGACGTCTACAGCGAGGCCAAAAGCCGGTTTGTTGCGCCGATGAACCGTTGATCCCTTAGACTGCGGTGCCCTGTGGAAAGGGAGCTTGTCTGTGGAAAGGGACTTACCTGTGGTGAAAGGGCTTGCCACGGGCAAGCCCCCTCGCAACAACAGCTAATTGAACCCATTCGATTGCGGGATGCTGATGAAACGCTACGAAAAATTCGCCGACGATATCGCTGAACTGATCCGCTCCGGCGTCCTCGGCCCCGGCCAGCGCGTTCCATCGGTGCGCTACGCCAGCCAGACCTATGGCGTGAGCCCGTCCACGGTGTTCCAGGCCTACTACCTGCTTGAGCGTCGTGGGCTGATCCGCGCCCGACCGCGCTCCGGCTACTTCGTCAACGTCCACGCACCGAGCCCGTTTTCGGAGCCAGTGATCAGCAGCCAGGGCAACGAATCCACCGAAGTCGACGTCAGCGAACTGGTGTTCTCGGTACTCGACTCGATCAAAGACCCGAACACCGTCCCGTTCGGCTCAGCTTTCCCCAGCCCGACCCTGTTCCCGTTGCAGCGCCTGTCGCGCTCGCTGGCCAGCGCGACCCGGGACATGGACCCGCGCATGGTCGTCACCGACATGTCGCCGGGCAACCCGCAGTTGCGTCGGCAGATCGCCCTGCGCTACATGGTCGGCGGGCTGATGCTGCCGATGGAAGAACTGCTGATCACCAACGGTGCCCTGGAAGCCTTGAACCTGTGCCTGCAAGCGGTCACGCAGCCTGGCGACCTGGTGGCGATTGAAGCGCCCGCGTTCTACGCCTGCCTGCAAATCCTGGAAAGGCTGAAACTCAAGGCCGTGGAAATCCCGGTGCACCCTCGGGACGGCATCGACCTTGGAGTATTGGCCCAGACGCTGGAGCGTCATCCGATCAAAGTCTGCTGGTGCATGACCAGTTTCCAGAACCCGATGGGCGCGACCATGCCCGAGGCAAAAAAGCAGGAACTGGTGGAGTTGCTGCGCCATCATCAAGTGCCGCTGATCGAGGACGACGTCTACGCCGAGCTGTATTACGGCCAACAGGCGCCGAAACCGGCCAAGGCGTTTGATACCGAAGGGTTGGTGATGCACTGCGGTTCGTTCGCCAAGAGCCTGGCCCCCGGCTATCGCATCGGCTGGGTGGCTGCCGGGCGTTACGCGCAGAAGATCGAACGCCTGAAACTCATGACCTCACTGTGCGCCTCGATGCCAGCGCAAGCGGCCATCGCCGATTACCTGCAACACGGCGGTTACGACCGACACCTGCGCAAACTGCGTTACGCCCTGGAAGAACAGCAAAGCGCCATGCTCGCCGCCATCGCCCGCTACTTCCCGGCACAGACCCGCGTCAGTCAACCGGCCGGCGGCTACTTTTTGTGGCTGGAACTGCCGCCGCAGATGGATTCGCTGAAGTTGTTCCAGATGGCGTTGGCACAAGGCATCAGCATCGCGCCGGGGCCGATCTTTTCGCCGACGCAGCGGTTTCGTAACTGTATTCGGTTGAATTACGGCAGCCCGTGGACCGAGGATTCCGAGAAGGCGATGGAGACGTTGGGGCGGATTGTGCGGTCGTTCTAAAAATTTTTGGTGTCCCTACTTACGCTTTCGCGAGCAAGCCCGCTCCCACATTTAATTTGAATGCAGGTTCGGAATCTAGCGCTGAAGCCGGTCCAGCGCTTCACCGCTGCGCTTGAACCAGCCGATCAGGTAATCCGCCAACACTTGCGTGCGCTTCGGCAGGCCGCCTTGATACGGATGAACCAGGTACATCGGCATGCGCCGCGTCTGATAATCGCGCAGCAGCCAGCGCAACCGACCATCTGCCAATTCCGCCTGCAGCAGATACGACGGCAAACGCGCAATACCGGCACCCGCCAACGCGGCTTTTTTCAACAAGCTGTAGTGGTTGCTGGCAAACGGACCCGAGACCCGCACCCGCAACAACTCGTGTTGCTGGTGATAGAGCCATTCTTCGCGACCACTGTAATGACTGTTCAGCAAACAACGGTGTTCGGCCAACGCCTGGGGCGTCAGCGGTTCGCCAAACCGTTCAAGATACGCCGGGCTGGCGCAGGTCATTTCGTGCCAGGCCAGCAACGGTCGGGCTACCAGACGCTCGTCCTTGCCTACCTCGGAGCGAATCGCCAGGTCGAAGCCATCGCGGGACAGGTCGTGAAACTGGTTGTTGAGGTCCAGTTCAATCTGCACCTCGGGGTATTTGCCGGAGAACTCCAGCAACAAACCGTCGAAGAAGGTTTCCCCCAACGACACAGGAACGGTCATACGCACCGGCCCGGCCATGTCGTCCTTCAACCGCGCCAACGCCTGGCGTGCTCTCTCGACCTGCACGACCAACGCCTGAGCCTGGGGCAACAGCGCCGCTCCCGCCGCCGTCAGACTTAAACGGCGGGTGGTGCGTTGCAACAGAACCACGGAAAACCGCGCCTCCAGCAAGCTGATTCGCTTGGACAGCTGGCCCTTGCTGCAACCCAGTTGCTGCGCTGCCAGGGTAAAACTCCCCGCTTCGATCAATACCGCGAACGCCGCCAGATCATCCATCTCGCTCATGGATTGTTTCCATTTGAAAACCAAAGGTTGCCTATTAGTGCGCTTATCAACAGAAAAAACCACTCTAGACTGAGACCTCATTCAACCAATCGAGGAACAGCACGATGAAAATTCTATTGATAGGCGCAGGCGGCACCATCGGTTCGGCGGTCGACAAGGAACTGTCCCCGCGTCACGAGATCATCCGCATCGGCCGCAGCAGTGGCGACTTTCAGGTGGATATCAGCGACAGCGCCTCGATCCGCAAACTGTTCGAACAGACCGGAAAATTCGATGCGCTGATCTGCGCGGCAGGTAACGTGACCTTCGCACCACTGGCTGAAATGACCGAAGCCAGCTTCGCGCTGGGTCTGAAAGACAAGCTGATGGGTCAGGTCAATTTGCTGCTGATCGGCCGCGAGTTCGCCAACGACGGCGCCTCGTTCACCTTCACCACGGGCGTACTCAGCCATGACCCGATTCGCAGCGGCGCCTCGGCAGCGCTGGTCAACGGTGCGCTGGACAGCTTCGTGCGCGCCGCATCCATCGAACTGCCTCGCGGCCTGCGCGTGAACTCGATCAGCCCGAATGTGCTGCTGGAAGCCATGGGCAAATACGCTCCCTACTTCCGTGGTTTCAAACCGGTTCCTGCAGCTGATGTGGCATTGGCCTACGCCAAAAGCGTGGAAGGCTTGCAGACAGGTCAGACTTTTCATGTGGGCTGAACCCTTGTGATGAACGGTCAGGCTGAGTAACGTGGCGACACTTGTCTGGAGAGTCGAAGATGCGTGTTGCCCGTTCCTTAATCGTTGTTGCCCTGCTGCCGCTGTTTGCCGCCTGTCAGTTGTTTGATGGCCCGCGTGAAAGCGCCTCCCACGTGGGTCAGACCCGCATGCAAGGCCAATTGACGGCAGCGGATGGCAAATTGCTGTTCCAGCCATGCAATGAAACACGCAGCTTTGTGGTCAACGACACCGGCAATACCAGCGTGCTGCAACAGGCTGCATCCCTGGCCGATACCAAGGGCAAGTTGTTCGCCGACGTGCGCGGGCGCATCGTCGACAGTCGTCTCGACCTTGAGCAGCTGTACCGCGTCGAACGCTCGGGCACGGCGTGCGACGATCCCAATTTCAAACTGCAGACTCTGCGCGCAGCCGGTCACTCGCCTGAGTGGAACGTCAAGGTCACCGGCAAAGGCATGGTGATTGATCGCGCCGGCCAACCGCCTCTGGCCCTGCCTTACGTGGAAGAACAACTGGGCGATGGCCGTTTCAACCTCGGCACCGAGGCCAATAACCAGCACATCGAACTGTGGGTCACGCCACAACGTTGCGTCGACAGCACCACCGGCAGCGTCCAGCACATGAGCGCGGAACTGCGCATCAATGGCCAGGTACAGCGCGGTTGCGGGTATTTCGGCGGTTCGCGTAACGACTGATCGTTTAGGCCTCACGGGAATCCGCCTTTGGGGCTTATAATCGCCCGTTTCAAACGCCTTGGCGCAGTTGTGCGCCCCGCGAACCGGGTCCTGCCATGTTACGAATCACTGAACTGAAGTTGCCGATCGACCATCCCGAAGAAGACCTGCGCCCTGCCATCGTGCAGCGCCTGGGCATCGCCAGCGATGACCTGCTCGATTTCACCTTGTTCAAGCGCAGCTACGATGCGCGCAAAAAGTCCTCCGAACTGTGCTTCATCTACACCATCGACCTCACTGCCAAAGATGAGGCCGCGTTGCTGCACAAATTCGCCGATGACCGTAACGTCAACGTGGCGCCGGATGTCAGCTACAAAGTGGTCGGCCATGCGCCGGCCGATCTGCAGCAACGTCCTGTTGTCGTGGGTTTCGGGCCGTGCGGGATTTTCGCCGGGCTGCTGCTCGCGCAAATGGGCTTCAAGCCGATCATCCTCGAACGCGGCACCGAAGTGCGCCAGCGCACCAAGGACACGTGGGGTCTGTGGCGTAAAAGCGTACTGAATCCGGAATCGAACGTGCAGTTCGGTGAAGGCGGCGCGGGGACCTTCTCCGACGGCAAGCTCTACAGCCAGATCAAGGACCCGAAGTTCATCGGCCGCAAAGTCCKGCACGAGTTCGTCAAAGCCGGTGCACCGGAAGAAATTCTCTACGTCAGCAAGCCTCACATCGGTACGTTCCGTCTGACCGGTGTAGTGGAAAACATGCGTGAGCAGATTCGCGCCTTGGGCGGCGAAGTGCGCTTCCAGCAACGCGTTACCGACGTGTTGATCGAAGACGGTCAATTGGTCGGCGTCGAACTCAATGGTGGCGAGCAGATTCATTCGAAACACGTGATTCTGGCTTTGGGCCACAGCGCCCGGGACACCTTCCGCATGCTCCACAGCCGGGACGTGTTCATGGAAGCCAAGCCGTTTTCCGTGGGTTTCCGCATTGAACACCCGCAGTCGCTAATTGACCGCGCACGGTTGGGCAAGTACGCCGGCCACCCGAAACTCGGGGCTGCCGACTACAAGCTGGTGCACCACGCCAAGAACGGTCGTTCGGTCTACAGCTTCTGCATGTGCCCGGGCGGCACCGTGGTCGCGGCGACCTCCGAGCCGGGTCGCGTGGTCACCAACGGCATGAGCCAGTACTCGCGTAACGAGCGCAACGCCAACTCAGGGATCGTCGTCGGGATCACCCCGGAAGTCGATTACCCGGGCGGCCCGCTGGCCGGCATCGAATTGCAGGAACGCCTGGAATCCCACGCCTTTGTGCTGGGTGGCAGCAACTACGAAGCACCGGCGCAACTGGTCGGCGACTTCATTGCTGGCAAGCCATCCACTGAACTGGGCAGCGTTGAACCGTCCTACAAACCAGGCGTTGCATTGGGTGATTTGGCGTTGGCCTTGCCAGCCTTTGCCATCGAAGCCATTCGTGAAGCGTTGCCAGCGTTCGAGAAGCAGATTCGCGGTTACTCGCTGCATGACGCCGTGTTGACCGGGATCGAGACTCGCACCTCGTCCCCACTACGCATTACCCGTAACGAGTCGATGCAGAGCCTGAACGTAAAGGGCTTGTTCCCGGCGGGCGAAGGCGCGGGTTATGCGGGCGGGATTTTGTCGGCGGGTGTGGATGGGATTCGGATTGCAGAAGCGGTTGCCCGCGACATCCTCGGCCTCGAGGCCTGATAGGCGGTAACAGATACAAACGAGCACATGTGGGAGTCGGGCTTGCCCGCGATAGCGGTAGATCATTCAAAACATGTATTGAATGTTAATCCGCCATCGCGAGCAGGCTCGCTCCCACATTTGATCTTCGGTGTCAAATGTTGGCGCGTAGTACCGTCGATGGCAGCGGCTCACCGCGCTCGACACTCGCCGCCACGGCATCCATCAAACCACTCAACTCATACCCCTGGCCCTTGAGCCAAGCCTGATCGTAATAGGTGGTGGCATAGCGTTCACCGCCGTCACACAGAATCGCCACGATCGACCCCGACTCCCCCACCACCGCCATTTGCTGAGCCGCTATCAAGGCGCCGATCAGGTTGGTCCCGCTCGATCCGCCCACCCGTCGCCCCAGTCGTTGCGCCAGATAGTGCATGGCCGCCAGGGACAACGCGTCCGGCACTTTGACCATGGCATCAATCACCTTGGGCAGGAACGACGCTTCCACCCGTGGCCGGCCAATCCCTTCAATCCGCGAACCATAGTCCAGACGCAGACTGGCATCGCCGGTCTGGTAGTAATCAAAAAACACCGATCGTTCAGCATCGGCGCACAGCACACGGGTGCAATGCTGGCGATAACGCACGTATCGGCCAAGCGTCGCGGTGGTGCCGCCCGTGCCGGGGCTGGAGATCAGCCAGCTCGGCTCCGGGTGCTGCTCGAAACGCATTTGATGGAAGATCGATTCGGCGATGTTGTTGTTCGCCCGCCAGTCGGTGGCGCGTTCGGCGTAGGTGAATTGGTCGATAAAATGACCATCATGCTCGTGCGCCAGCCGTTCGGACTCGGCATAGATCTGGGTCGGGTCATCGACCAGATGACTCTGGCCACCATAGAAAGCAATTTGCGCGATCTTCTCTTTGGAGGTGGTCGCTGGCATCACAGCAATGAATGGCAAACCCAACAGGTTGGCGAAATACGCCTCGGAAATCGCCGTCGAGCCGCTGGACGCTTCAATCACCGGCGCACCGGGCTTCAACCAGCCATTGCACAAGGCGTAGAGGAACAATGAACGCGCCAGACGATGTTTCAGGCTGCCGGTGGGGTGGCTGGATTCATCCTTGAAATACAACTCGATACCCGGAAAACCCGGCAGCGGCAAGGGGATCAGGTGGGTATCGGCGCTGCGCTGGAAGTCCGCTTCGATGATCCGGATGGCTTCGCGGGCCCACTGTCGGTTGTCGCTCATGATGGTTTTCTCGTGGAATCAGGCAAGAGTCAGCCTTTTTGCAAGGCTCAGCCCCAAGCTTAGGAAAAAACCTACAGCACGCACAGGTACAGCTGACGCTCAATACGGCCGGCAACTGCTAGGCTCAAGTCCGGTCCCGTCCTTCACATTGTTACGGTATATAACAAAAAAGAATATAACTTTTGTTTTAACAACTAACGGTACGGGTTAGGGTGTGCCACCTTTTGAATTATCGATGGAGAGCGACCTTGCCTCTGCGTAGCACTTTCACTCGCTTCTTTCAGTTGGAAGCTGCCAGCGGTCTGTTACTGATCGCCGCTGCAGCCCTGGCTTTAATCATCAACAACTCATCCCTGTCGTGGCTCTATAGCGGGCTGCTGGACACCCCTGTGGTCGCACAGATCGGCGCGCTGAAAATCGCCAAGCCGTTGCTGCTGTGGATCAACGACGGCCTGATGGCGATGTTCTTCCTGCTGATCGGCCTGGAAGTGAAGCGTGAAGTCCTCGACGGCCAATTGTCGAACCCCTCGCAAATCGTCCTGCCCGGCGCCGCRGCGATTGGCGGTATGGTCGTGCCAGCGCTGGTCTACTGGTTCTTGAACCGTGAAGACCCGGCAGCCCTGGGTGGCTGGGCCATCCCGATGGCCACCGACATTGCCTTCGCCCTCGGCGTACTCGCCTTGCTGGGCAAACGCGTGCCGGTGTCGCTGAAGCTGTTTCTGATGACCCTGGCGATCATTGACGACCTGGGCGCGATCATCGTCATCGCCGTCTTCTATTCCGGGACGCTGTCGACGCTGTCGCTGGCACTGGCTGGCGCCTGCATCATCGCACTGATCGCCATGAACCGGCTCGGCGTGGTGAAGCTCGGGCCGTACATGATCATCGGTTTGATCCTGTGGGTTTGCGTGCTCAAGAGCGGCGTTCACGCGACCCTCGCCGGGGTGACGCTGGCCTTCTGCATCCCGCTGCGCACCAAAAACGCCGAAACTTCGCCACTGCTGACCCTTGAACACGCCCTGCACCCGTGGGTGGCGTACGGAATCCTGCCGCTATTCGCTTTCGCCAATGCCGGCCTGTCCCTGAGCGGTGTCACCGTTGAAAGCTTCACCCACCACGTACCGATGGGCATTGCGACGGGCCTGTTGCTGGGTAAAACCGTTGGCGTGTTCGGCCTGACCTGGCTGGCGGTGAAAATCGGCATCGCTGCCCTGCCCCAAGGCGCTAACTGGGGCCATGTGCTGGGTGTGGCGATCCTCTGCGGGATTGGTTTCACCATGAGCCTGTTTGTCGGTTCACTGGCGTTTGAACCTGGCGTCAGCGATTACGCCGGGATGGACCGGATGGGAATTTTGACCGGTTCGATTCTGGCAGCGTTGATCGGTTATGCCGTGACGGCGATGGCGAGCCGCAAGAGCGCCGTGCTGAAATCCTGAGCGATAGAGAACTCTCTTAGCAGCATTCAGGATTCGTCCTACAGCCACGATTAACCTCGTTCGTTAACGTCGCACAGCTCCTTTTTTCGGAGCTGTCGACAGACGAACGCAAGGAAGATCAGTGGCTGGCAACAAGGACGTTCCTCGGGTTAAAAACCCGCCCTCCGGTGACGGTCATCACGTCACCCACCGCTTCATGACAACTACCGAACTGGCCGAGTTCACACTGCGCGGCAGTCAGCAGGTGGCGGATCTCGGAGAGGGTGTTGAACTGATCTGGACACCAGTGGTGGATGGCTCGGACACCCTCGGTATTCCAGCGCTGGAGGCTGCGCCGCAAGCGCCACATATCTGGGTGTATCCGCCGACGCCGATGGCGGACAGCATTATCGTGAACCCGGTGTATCCGCCTGAGTACAAGGATTTCATTCTTGTGTTCCCGGCGGACTCGGGGGTGAAGCCGGTTTACATTGTGGTGAGTGTTTCTGACCACAATTACCATCCGGCACCAACAGGACTTACTGCTTTTCCTGACGCGACAAAATCAAATCGTAAGACTTCCGTAAAAGGCGGTGGCGGTCTTAGGAAGCGATGGAAAAACCCAAAGGGGATAATTTTCGAATGGGACTCGCAGCACGCAGCTGTCGAGATGTACGACAGACGTGGCCGTCATCTGGGTGAATATGATCCAACCACGGGCGAGCAGACCAATCCCGCAGATAAGACCAGGAGTGTTGAACCATGATTTACGTCATAGAAGTATTTGATAAAAAAACCGAGCTCATCGCATTCGAAGAAGAATTGCCGAGCGGCTACGAAAAAGAACTGAAAGAAATTATGGGATGGACGACAGACCAACAAGGATGGGAGGGATACAACCTCACTACCGACCAGCTTGCTGCGTTGGAAGGAGTACTCGGCAAGAAAATTTATGATCCAGCCTATCTATTTCAGCTGACCTGCAACGCCTAGAAACAACAGCACTCAATTTTCATCTCAAATAAAAACCCCGACCAGTCACCTGATCGGGGTTTTCCTTTACCCGTTTCCCGCTTAGTGCGAAACGCGGCTAGTCCCATCAACAGTAGCAATCCGCACCCGCTCACCCACACGGAAAATTTCATTCTCCTGAACCTGCTGAACATAGGCGCGCGTGCTGCCGTCGTCTTCGCGTACGGTGATTTCAACACCCTGTGTGCGGGTCAGGCCTTCTTCGGCTGCCGAGCCCAACAGGCCGCCGGCGACTGCGCCGATGACCGCGGCGACGATGCTGCCGTTGCCTTGACCGATGGAGCTAGCGCCTACACCGCCGACCACTGCCCCTGCAGCGCCGCCGATTGGGGTTTTGGTGCCTTCGATTTTCACTGGGCGCAGCGCTTCGATGGTGCCCATGCGAATCGTTTGAACACGACGCGCCTCATCACGGGAGTAGGAGTCACCGGTCAGGCTCGATTGGCAGCCGGTGAGCAACATCGCCATCGTGGAAAAGGAAGCAACCAACAAAACAGACTTACGCATAACATCAACTCCAAAGGACAGGTCTTCATTAAACCCCGCAGCTTGACGCGTGTCACGGCATCGCCCGGATAAAAATGGTTTGATTCAGGCCCGATACAGGCGCCTCGAATAACTCACCAACCGGTTAGCGGCAATTGCCCGAATCCACGCCGCCCCAAGGATTTTCATGGACTACTTCATCATTGTCGTCACTACCGTCGCGGGGCTGTACTTCCACGGGTGGCTGTACGTGCGGATAAAACGCTGGATGGACCGCGACCTGGCGTTGGCTTTGGCGGGGAAAGACGAGCTTAAAAAAGCGTTCATGCTCCAGCAACTGGAAAACGCTCAAGCGCAGAAAATCAAGCGTCGAGACTTACAGCAGTGGCTTGAAGCCGCTGCTGCAAGGTATCCCGAACGGTAGACTGCCTAGGGTGCCAGACGTTCAAGAATCCAGTCGGCGCCCTTTAAGCGGTAGTTGAGGCGATCATGCAAGCGGCTCGCGCGACCTTGCCAGAACTCGATGCGCTCCGGCAGCAAGCGGTAACCGCCCCAGTGATCCGGGCAGTGAGGCGCCGTGTTGCTGAAACGTTGCTCGGTGTTCTTGAGCAGCGCTTCCAGTTCCGCACGATCCGCAATTACCTGGCTCTGCGGTGACGCCCAGGCACCCAGTCTGCTGCCCAATGGACGAACCTGGAAATAGGCGTCGGACTCTTCAGGCGATACTTTCACCACCCGACCTTCGATGCGCACCTGGCGCTCCAGGGCCGGCCAGAAAAAGGTCATGGCTGCGAACGGATTCGCCGCCAGATGCTGTCCCTTGGCACTTTCGTAGTTGGTGAAGAACGTAAAGCCCTGCACGTCCAGACCTTTGAGCAACAGAATGCGGCAATGCGGTCGACCGTCCTGATCGACCGTCGCCAAGGTCATGGCATTAGCCTCCACCGGCGCTTGTTCGGTTTTCACCGCGTCGGCAAACCACTGGTGGAACAGCCCGAATGGCTCTACCGGAGCTTGAGCCTCGGTCAGGCCATCACGGGTGTAGTCACGACGCATATCAGCCAGGCGCTGGGTCATGGCGCAGTCCTTTTGGTTAACGAATCACTTCTTGGCGGTTTCAGTGGCGACGTCAACTTTCTTGGTGTCGGCAACTGCTTTGGCCGGCGCAGTCTTCTTCGCCGGTGTTGCGGTTTTAGCGGGCGCTTTCTTGGCGGTGGTTTTRCTGGCCGGGGCCTTTTTCGTGGCAGGTACAGCTGCTTTCTTCGCGGCGGGCGCCGGAGTGACCGGTGTGGCCGGGGTGGCGACTGGCTTGATGTCCTTGGCAGCGACCATGGTCACGGGCGCAGGGGCCGGCATGTTGTACTTGCTAAGCAGCGCCACCATGGTGTTTTGCGGGGTTACCAGCAATTCCACACGACGATTCAGGGCACGACCTTCAACGCTGTCGTTGGCCGCACGCGGGGCGTCACCGCCCATACCACGGAGCATCAGGCGATCACGCTGCAAACCGCTGAGACGGAAGATTGCGGCCACTGCTTGTGCACGTTCCTGACTCAGTTTCACGTTGGCAGATGCGACGCCCGACGTATCACTGTGGCCCAAGACCAGCACGGCAGTTTTCGGGTCGACTTCGAGCATTTTCGCAACACGGGTGAACGGGCCGAGGGTGACCGGCATCAGCATGGACGGACGATCCGGGTTAAACGAGCCTTCTACTGGCGCGATGACCACCAACACGTTTTCACGGCGTTCAAGTTTCAGGTTGCTGTCCTTGATCGCTTCGCGCAGGCGCGGCTCGTAGTCGTCAAGCCAGGCCTGGGTGACTTTAGGGTCTGGCATCGGCACGGCTTTGGTGCTGCTTTTTCCCTCCCCAGCGAACGGCCAGTACCACTTGCTACCCGCGTCTGCATCAGCCTTGGCCACTTGGGCCGGCTTGGCTGCAGGTTTTACTGCAAGCTCTGCATTAGTCATTTCAGCGGCGCCATCGGAACCAAACGGCCAGTACCAAGTGCTGGCACTCTCACTTTTGACAACGGGTGCTGTGGCGGCAGGTTTCAGCGGGGCTGGGGCCGGGGTCGGTTCTTTAGCGGCGACTTTGTCGGACGAACCGAACGGCCACCAGCTGCTGCCATCGGAATCACTTTGTGGGGTCTGTGCACAACCGGTGATAGCGAAGCACAGGGCCAGGGCGAGTGTTGATTTGGATGACATTGGATATCCACAAAATTGAAGTAATGAAAAGTCAGACCGGAGCGGTCCGCTTAAACTGACGCTTTGAATCAGAAAAGGCTGCCGGGTTCCGTTCTGGAACCCGGCAGCGTGTTTTACAGACAAGTGGCCAATACTCGCGCAAGGTTTTGCGCGCGTGGATCCATCAAGACGTACGGCCCCAGGGTATTTGTCACAAAACCGAAGGCCACATCACGTTCCGGGTCAGCAAAACCGATGGAGCCCCCAGCGCCCGGATGACCAAACGCACGTGGGCCGAGGCCGTAAGTCGCGTTGGGAACGTCCGGTTGATCAAGCATGCAACCCAGACCGAATCGGGTCCGGGTCAATAAAGTCTTGTCGTCGCCGAGGCTGTGTTCGCGGGTCAGCTCGTCGAGCATTTCGCTTTCCAGCAGGCTGCCATCCAGCAGACCGGCGTAGAAGCCGGCCAGGCTGCGCGCATTGCCATGGCCGTTGGCAGCGGGTTGCTGCATGCGCCGCCACTCGGGTTTATTGGTGCTGGTCATGATCGATGGCGGATTGATGAAGGCGCGGGTGGACATTGCAGTGGGCTCGCGCATCATCACTTGCAACAAGCGCTGGGCCGCTGCATCGCCGACATTGCCCTTGCCACGGGCGATGTGCGCCACACGATGAAACTCTTCATCGGCCAGGCCGACGTGGAAATCCAGTCCCAATGGCTTCGCAATCCGCGCCACGATGGACTCGCCCGGCCCACGACCGTCGGCGCGGCGCAACAACTCGCCCACCAGCCAGCCATACGTGATCGCGGCATAGCCGTGGCCCTGACCCGGCGTCCACCAAGGTGCTTCGGCCGCGAGGGCATCGACCATGGTTTGCCAGTCGTAAAGCGCTTCCGGCGCTAGCAACTCACGCAACGCCGGCAAGCCGGCTTGATGGCAGAGCAACTGACGCAGGGTCACGGATTCTTTGCCGGCAGCGGCAAATTCGGGCCAGTAGCGGGCAATCGGCGCATCCAGTTGCAGCTTGCCTTCAGCCACCAATTGCAGGGCCGTAACGGCGGTGAATGTCTTGGTGCAGGAGAACAGGTTGGCAATGGTGTCGCTGTGCCAGGCTTCGCTGCCGTCTTTGTCGGCGGTGCCGGACCAGAGATCGAGGACGGTTTCGCCGCCGATCTTGATGCACAAGGCTGCACCACGTTCCTGAGGATCGTCGAACAGCGCCGCGAAAGCTTCGCGCACTGCTTCGAACTTAAGCTCGTAATGACCCTGAATCTGCACCCGCATTGCTCCCGAAAAATCGCTATACAAAGTGGCCCGCATTGTTCCAGCCCTTGAGGGTTTTGGGAATGGGGTTGGGCCGGGCGGTCGATAGCCCATGGATTGGATTAGAAATTTATGGTGTCTTTTCGGACGCCATCGCGAGCAGGCTCACTCCTACAGGGGATCTTTGGTGTGACGGAGATCCAGTGTAGGAGTGAGCTTGCTCGCGATGAACGATGACTCGGTTTCAGTTCTTAATGACCATTACCAGAATGCCCACCCGCCTGCCCGGCGCCCTTCCCCGAGCCTTTTCCGGCCTCGGCCTTTCTGCCGCCTTCGGCATCGTGGCTGGCTTTGTCGGCCTCGGTCGCCGCTTTCTCGGCGGCTTTGCCCAAGTGGTCGACAGTGGCCAGGTTGCTCTTGCGCACAGACTCGACAAAACCCTGGAACGGCAGATCGGTAATGCCCACCAGACCGAAGTGGCCATTCTCACCGTCCAGCAAACGCCCGGTCACGGGTTGGTCCAGATACTGGAACCAGTGCACACCGACAATCGAAGGCTCGCTCAGCGCTTGTTTAAGGAAGTTTGCGTAGGCCGGCCCACGGTCTTCTTCCTTCGCCAATTGCGTCACACCGCCCCAAAACGGGCCGCGGTCCGTCGAGCCGAAGTTGAATTCGGTGATCAGCACCGGTTTGTCGAGGCTGCGCAGTTTGGCGAAGTCGTAACCGTCTTGCGGTTGCAGGGTGTACATGTTGAAACTCAATACGTCGCAATACTGGGCGCAGGAGTCTACGGCTTCCGGGGTGCTGATGGCGAAACGGCCACCTAGCAACAACTGGTTCGGTGCATGCCACTTGAGCGAATCGGAAATGGTTTTGAAATAGGTGTCGGCGAAGACCTTCTGGAAGTATTTGAAGTCGGCTTCGATTTCCGGGTGATCAGCGCTGGGCAGCGGCGGCACGAAGCCCGGGTCTTCCATCAATTCCCAGGCAGGCAAGTCGATGCCCCAGGCTTTGGAAAGACCGGCCTGATTGCGATATTTATCCCGCAGTTGCTTGAGAAACGCGCGTTTGGCCGGCACATCGGTGGTCATTTTCAAGGTGCCGTAAGCCAAGGCGTAACGGGCTTTAGGGTCATCACCGGGACCGGCCCAGGCCAATTCGTTGTCGGCGTAGTAGCCGATCAGCCACGGATCGTCGCGATGGTCGCGGGTGGCAATGGCCACGGCTCGTTCGGTGGCCATGGCGAAACGCGGATCGAACGGATCGGGCATACCACCCCACCAGTCGGTGCCAGTGCTGATACTGGCGTAATCACCGACGATCGACAGCGGCAAGGTGTAAGGCACTCGATCAGCATTGCCCAGCGCCGCAGCGCTCCAGTTACCTATGGTGTTGAAACCCCAGGCTTGCAAGCGATCCAGGGTGTGACCGGTCCAGCGTTGTTCATCCACCACCGCTATGCAGGGTTCGGCGGGTGTGTTCAGTGCAGCTTTCGCGACAGTCGCGTCAACGGCGCCGGTCTTGGCGGCTTCGGCAACGCCGGATTCGGCTGTCGACGGGATCACAGGTGGCTCGGTGGACTTCTCGACCGTTGCTTCGACCGCATCGGCCTTGGCTGCGGCGGCTACGCCGGCCTTGGTGTCACTGCCCAATACACAAGGCTCGCCATACAAACGCTGCAAGTTGGCGCCATAAAAGTCGTACCAGCGACCGGCGTCGTAGCTGCGACCCTGGTCCGCACCATTGCCGCCACGGTTGTTACCTTCACCAAAATGATTAGCCAGCGCTTCATCGGGTTTTGGCAGGGATTCGAACATCCACTCGCGACCAGCGACGTAGGTCTGGTTTACGTCCGGGGTCACGGTGTTGACCCCAAGCGAATAGAACGGATGCCCTTGCGGGGTCACCAGATACCAGCGACCGTCACGCTTTTCGGTGCGAAAAAAGCCGCTGGCGTTGAACGTCGGGCCTTTGGTCCAGCCACCGAAGGTGTCCAGAGATGATTTTTCGCGCTCGGCCAGCCAGGTTTTCAGTTGCTGCTGTTCCTTGGCGGCAGCGCTTTTGAGCTGCTCATCGCTGCTGACCTTTTCCGGCCATTTGGCTCGGGTCGACTGACCGTACGCATCCACCAATCCGCCATAGACATCGTGGATCACCGCCTCGCCGTCCTGCACGCCAAAACGTTCCAGCAAAATGTTCTGGGCCACTTTCGGTTGATCCATCGACAAGGTCACCGACACCACTTGGCCGCGATCCAGTTGCCCGGCGCTGCTGGCCAGCAAAATGCGCTGCCCGTCGACCGTCATCGGCATCGGTGGCCCGGCTTTCATGCCCTGGCTCAAGGGTGAGCTTGCCACTAACGGCACAAGCAAGGTCTGCGCAGGGCCGGCCGGCAAATCGACGCGACTGAACAGTGTCTTGCCGTCATTACTCTGGATTTTTACGTAAAGGGTTACGGCCCAGTCCATCGCACTCTGGATTCGCAAGCTCATGACGCCCGACTGCGACCAGTCCCAGGCACCGGTTTGCGGCGTCAGTCGCAGACTCGGCTGGGCCACCGGATTGAACGTGACCCGGCGCAAGACTTCGCCTTCGGCTGTTTGCTCCGCATTGGATTGCGGCAGGCTGGCATCCTGAGTCGTCACCTGGACCACGTCGGCCGGGCGTACAAAGTTGAACAGCGTCTGTTGGCTGGCGGGCGCCGCCAGCAAAGGGGCTGCGAACATCAGGGCAAATACAACGGGCAACGAACGGCGAATCATAGGAACGTGTTTCTCCCTAACGACCTTCAATGGTCAGTGGAAAAGCGATGGTAGAGAGATAGACAGCGCGGTGGGCAAATGTGCCCACCGGTGTATCAGGAAATTTCGCGACGGAATGGCGGCAACGCATTGAGGATGGCTTTGCCGTAACGCTGCGTGACCAGACGTCGATCCAGCAAGGTGATGGTGCCGCGGTCTTCTTCGGTGCGCAGCAAACGACCGCAGGCCTGGACCAGTTTCAGCGAGGCATCGGGCACGGAGATTTCCATGAATGGATTGCCGCCACGGGCTTCGATCCACTCCGCCAGCGCCGCTTCGACGGGATCGTCCGGTACCGAGAACGGGATCTTCGCAATCACCACGTGCTCGCAATACGCGCCCGGCAAGTCGACGCCTTCTGCGAAACTGGCGAGGCCGAACAGCACACTGGAGTCCCCGCCATCGACGCGTGCCTTGTGCTTGTTCAAGGTTTCCTGCTTCGACAGGTTGCCTTGAATGAACACTTGCTTGCGCCAGTCGCGGTCGAGGCCGTCGAACACGTCCTGCATCTGCTTGCGGGAGGAGAACAACACCAACGTGCCCCGCGAGCCCTCAACCAGTTGCGGCAGATCACGAATGATCGCGGCAGTGTGGGCCGGTGCATCCCGCGGATCGGCTTTCAGATCCGGCACTCTCAGCACGCCGGCATCGGCGTGGTGGAACGGGCTTGGGACCACGGCGGTCACGGCTTTTTTCGGCAGGCCGGCGCGCATGCGGAAACGGTCGAAGGTGCCAAGGGCCGTCAACGTCGCCGAGGTCACCAGTGCGCCATATGCGACGTTCCATAAGTTGCGACGGAGCATTTCCGCCGCGAGGATCGGGCTGGCGTTGACCTCGATGTCGAACAGCGAACCGCTTTCGGCCAACGTCAGCCAACGGGCCATGGGCGGGTTGTCTTCCGGGTCTTCAGCGGTGAACGCCACCCACAACTCCCAATTGCCAGAGGAGCGGGACAACAGGCTGCCGAACAGTGGATACCACTCTTCGGCCTGATTGCTGGCGATGCCAATGTTGACCTCGCCGTCCATGCCTTCCTTGAGCAACTCGGTGAGCCGGGTGAAGAGGTCGGTCAAACGGGCAAAGCCCTTCTTCAACTCAACACCCATCTCGCGCATGTGCTCGGGAATCACCCCGCCGACGAACCGGTGACGCGGCCGCTCGCGGCCTTCGACGTCTTCACCGGGTTTGAAATCGGCGGCCTGTTCACAGGCGGTGAACATGAATTGCTGCTGGGTCTTGATCTCGCGGGCCAGTTCCGGCACTTGCTCGATCAGCTTGCCGAGGTCACCTGGCAGCGGGTGTTGGGCGAGCAATTTGGTGAGGTTCTTCGCGGTGGTTTCCAGCCAGTCGGCGGTGGAGCGCAGGCGCGTGTAATGGGCGAAGTGGCCGATCGCCTTGTCCGGCAGGTGGTGACCTTCGTCGAACACGTAGATGGTGTCGCGCGGGTCCGGCAGAACCGCGCCGCCGCCCAAGGCCAGGTCGGCCAGTACCATGTCGTGGTTGGTGACGATGACGTCCACCTTGCCCATGCCTTCGCGGGCCTTGTAAAAGGCGCACTGGCCGAAGTTCGGGCAATGACGGTTGGTGCACTGGCTGTGATCGGTGGTCAGGCGCGCCCAGTCGGCGTCTTCCAGGGCCGTGGACCAACTGTCACGGTCACCGTCCCATTTATTGCCGGCGAGCTTTTCTATCATGCTGGTGAACAGCTTCTGACTGGCCTCGTCGACCTCGATCTTGAAACCTTCTTCTTCGAACAACTGCGAGGTAGCGGTTTGCGCGTGGCCTTCCTGCAACAACATGTCGAGCTTGGACAGGCACATGTAGCGCCCACGCCCCTTGGCCAACGCGAAGCTGAAATTCAGACCGCTGTTGCGCATCAGGTCGGGCAAATCCTTGTAGACGATCTGCTCTTGCAGGGCCACGGTGGCCGTGGCGATCACCAGGCGCTTCCCGGCAGCCTTGGCTGTGGGAATCGCCGCCAGGCTATAGGCCACGGTTTTGCCGGTACCGGTGCCGGCTTCCACCGCGACAATCGCGGGGTCGCCACTGCGCCGACCTTCGTCGTCGGTGTCGATATCCCCGAGGACCTTGGCAATTTCGGCGATCATCAGGCGTTGGCCGTAGCGTGGCTTGAGGCTCTTGGCTTCGAGAAAACGCGAGTAGGCGCCCTGGATCGTGGTTTTGAGTTCGGTGCTGATCATGGATTGTCGGGCGCAAAAAACGCTGGATAAATTTTCAGTGGTTCGGATCGCCGCTATCATACCCCGCTAATTAATCCTGCGCAGAACGGAGTACCCCAATGACACCTTTTGGCATCGTTTATACCCTGCATGTGCTGTCCGCCCTCGTGTGGGTGGGCGGCATGTTTTTCGCCTGGATGGTTTTGCGCCCCGCCGCAGTGTCAGCGCTGGAAGGCCCAGCCCGGTTGAAGTTGTGGGTGGAAGTGTTTCAAGGATTTTTCCGCTGGGTCTGGCTCGCGGTGGTGCTGTTGCCGATCAGCGGTGTCGGCATGATTCATCTGCAACACATCGGGTTCGAGACCGCGCCGCGCTATGTGCAGGTGATGATGGGGTTGTACGTGGTGATGACGGCGATGTTTATCCGGATCCAGGCGTTGATGTTGCCGCAGTTGCGCGCAGCGGTGACGGCACAGGATTGGCCGGCAGGGGCGGCGGTGCTCGGGAAGATTCGGCGGTTGGTGGGGATTAATCTGCTGGTGGGTCTGTTGCTGGTGGCCGTTGCTTCGGCGCGACCGATGTTCTGAACCCTTCAAATCCTGTGGTGAGGGGGGTTCTGTGGTGAGGGGGTAAGCCCCCTCACCACAGTGGACTTTGGTTGTTTTTATAGACGCTGGACCGTCACCGACCCCGCCGCACCGGCAGGCCCCGGCTGGCCATCAGCACCCGGATGGCCACTCTTGCCACCATCGGTGGTGTACACGAGACAGCCCTTGGCCTTGCCACCCGCCCCGGGTTTGCCGCCAGGACCGGCAAGGCCACCGGCACCACCCGCCACCTGCACCTTGATTTTATCCGCCGGGTATTCGCGCGGCACTTCCAGCCTCACCTGCGCACCCGATGCACCCGGCTGACCGTCACTGCCATCGCTGCCATCGGCACCGCGACCGGCCTGACCCCAGGTGCAACCCGGTGCCTGGCCATTGGCGCCATCAAGACCGAAAAACCCCGGTGCGCCGGCGCCGCCGCGAGCGTCTACCGACAGTTGCGGTGCATTCAACGCATGGATCTGCAAGTTCAGATTGCGCCCCGACCGTGCCGCTTTCTGGAAACTTCCCGGTGCGCCCCTCGCGGTGATCTGGCTGCCTTCAGACAACTCGGCACGGTGCACTTTCAATGCCAGCGTTTGTTCACTCGGCACTATGGCAATTCGCGCCTCACGCCCTAGATGCAATTCGCCCACCGTCAATTCCGTCACATTCGAAGGGATCAGCAACGTGCCGTAATCAGCGACTTCCAGCCGTTCCAGTTGCAGCGTGCTGGTCGTGTTGGGCAGGCGCATGAGCGAATTGGTTTCGACGCTGACAACCTGAGCGCAGGCCAGTGGACTGATAAAGGCGGCGAGCAGACAGAGATTACGCATGGGAAGCCTTAGATGCGGAGGGAGCTGGAATGGTTTGCAAGTGAAACACGCCGAAAATGGCAATCTGAAGTCGATCACGCCAAGGATGGGCGCGGCCTTTGAGGCTGCGGTTGCAGAACACCAGCTCCAGAAGATGGAACAGTGCCAGCGCGCCACCGGCCAGCTCGACCAACGAGTGCAGGGGATAGACAAACGGCGTGAGCAGATTGACCAGTACCACCAACCAGAACAGCAGGGTCAATAACTTCCCTAGCCACCAAAACACCTTCATACGCCCCCCGCAGATCATTATTCTTTGCGAGCACAGTAGCGGCTTCCACGAGGAATACGCCATAGGGCAACAGAAAAATCTTCATGAAGTCTGCCGAATGGCCGTCGGCCCGCCGCGCGGGTGATCGACGGCTCTGTTTCGTGGCTCAGGTCACATTGATGTGCAAATCCACGCGACGGTTTTTCGCGCGTCCTTCCGAGGTATCGTTATCAGCCACAGGCTCACTTTCGCCTTTGCCTTCACTGCTGACTTTGTTCGGCGCCACGCCCTGACTCAACAGGTAGTCCGCCACACTGTTGGCGCGCCGTTCCGAAAGCGCCTGATTGTAGGCATCGGTGCCGACGTTGTCGGTATGGCCGATCACTTTGATACTCGCTACATCGGCGCCTTGCAACCTGGACATCAGGGCATCCAGCTGACTTTTCGCTGCTGGGGTCAGGTCCGATTGGTTGGTGGCAAACAGCACATCGCCCGCATCGCTGAGGGTGATGACTTGCGATTCAATAACCGGTTCTGTCACGCCGCCCGGGTATTGCGGCCGCGGACAACCATGATGTTCGACGGGCGTATCGGCAGGGGTATCGGGGCAACGATCACGTCGATCGAAGACACCATCGCTATCTTGGTCACCATCCTGGGCGTAACAGATCAAGCCACCGGTCAAGATTCCGAGCGCTGCACCTCCGGCCGCCCAGGCACCACTTTCGATGGCGCCCAAACCTCCGCCCACCAGACCGCCAATGACGCTGCAGATCGGCCAGGTTCGTTGATTAAGAGGGGCGGTGCCATCACTGTGAGTTGCGCAACCGGTCAAGAGGCTGCCAAGTAGCAAAATCGGCAAGACGGTCCTTGTGAGAACGCTCATGTTGAAAGCTCCTGTGGTACCGGCTTATACCGGTTACACAGGAGTAAAGACCCGCATCCGCGACTACACAAGCCGCGGAGCGGAGGGGCTTAGCGCTCGATATGGATTTCCGTGCGACGGTTCTGCGCGCGGCCGTCAGCGGTGCTGTTATCGGCGACCGGATTGCTTTCACCCGCACCGACCACAGACACGAAGCTGCTGCGTGGAACGCCTTCCTGGATGAGGTATTCAACCACCGAGTGAGCGCGTTTATCCGATAGTTTCTGGTTGTAGGCGTCGCTGCCCACGCTGTCGGTATAACCGGTAACGGTCAATCGAGCAGTAGGTGCTTCGGCTTTCAAGCGAGTGGCAATCTTGTCGAGTACCTCCTTGTCAGACTCGGTGAGCGTAGCTTTGTCAAACTGGAAGTGAACATCGCGGATGACGATGGTTTCTTCCTTGACCACAACAGCCTCTTCGACCACAGGTGCAGGTGGAGGGCAACCGTTGGCATCGACATGCACGCCGTGAGGTGTGCCTGGGCATTTGTCGCGGCTATCCGGTACACCATCGCCATCTTCGTCGCCATCACCGTGCACCCAGCAATAGGCCGCTGCCGTGCCGCCGACAAGCAGCGCACCATAGCCTGCCCATGCCGCGCTCTCGGTCGCGCCGAGACCCGCACCCACGACACCACCGACCAACGCACAGGTCGGCCAGTCGGTTTTCTGCAAACCTGCGCAACCAGTCAACACACTGGTTAGCAGAACCAAGGGTAATGCTGTCCGAACTATGCTCATCTAGTTTTCTCCTGAGGGATCGGCTTAGAACCGATTCTGGTAGTAAAGACCCGAGTATTAATCTGCGCCAGCAACCGCCATGGCTGTTTTAAGCGTGTTCACCAAGGATTGGTGTATTTGCTGTAAACCTGCGCTAGGCCCGGACGTTTAGGCACGCTAGTCTTGGCGCTCTGATTGAGGATCTTTGATGATTGCAGGTATTTCTTCGCGCACACCGCAGCAGGCATTGGCTGCTTTGCTGGATCGTTATGCCCCCGCACAGCTGTTGCTGATCGGCGCCAGTGAGTTCCCCGCGCTGGCAGCATTCAAACTTGCCCACCCGGATACGTGTGTGGCCCATGCGGCACCGGGGCCGCTGCCGGAGGAGCTGGCGGCGCGCCGGTTTGACCTGGCGCTGGCAGTCGATTGCCTCGAACATTTGCCCAAGCGCGATGGCCTGAACCTGCTCGGCGGGATCCGCAACCTCAACGCCAGCCGAATTGCCGTGCTGGCGGACTTGTCGGCCAGTGGCTGGCAGGAGACGGATTTTTTCTCCCTGGCCCTGCAAGCGAGCGAGCGCTTCCAGCGAGACGAACAAGTCTTGACGCTGTTTACCTACGATCTGCTTGAATACAAGCAAGTACCCGACTGGCTCAACTCACGCTTTTGGGCCAATCCGGAAAACTTCGGGAAATATTGGTGGTAATGCCATGAGTACATCCATTTGCCCTTGTGGCAGCGGCACCCTGCTCGATGCCTGTTGCGGTCATTACCATGCCGGACATCCGGCGCCGTGTGCCGAAGCCTTGATGCGTTCGCGCTACAGCGCCTACGTGCTGGGGCTGATCGACTATCTGGTGGCGACCACACTGCCTGCGCAACAGGCCGGCCTGAATCGTCAGTCCATCAGCGACTGGAGTGCGCAAAGCACCTGGCTGGGCCTGGAAGTCGAAAGTTCCGAAGTCTTTGGCGGCCAACCGGAGCATGCCTTCGTGACCTTCACCGCGCGCTGGCACGATGGCAGCGGCGAACACAGCCACCGCGAACGCTCGTCATTCGTACAGAATGCTGGCCACTGGTATTTCATTGACCCTACTGTGCAACTCAAGGCCGGGCGCAATGACGCTTGCCCATGCGCCAGCGGGCAAAAATTCAAGAAGTGTTGTGCGGGGTACTTCAACAGTTGAGGTGAGTGACCTGCAGCTGGCGAAGCCTGCTGCTACAAGGGAGATACACGACCATGATCACCCGGCGACACGCACTTTATCTGCTCAGCCTGCTGCTGTTTTTGGGGCTCACCGGCTGTGCATCCTGGTTCTATGACGATGAGCCGAACCCCGAGGTGCATCTGGTCAAGGTTGAAGTCGTGCGGGCAAAGCTGCTGGAACAGAAATTCCTCCTGCACTTTCGTATCGACAACCCCAACGACAGCGAATTGACCGTGCGCAGCCTCGAATACCGGATTCACTTGGGTGACATCCTGCTGACTGAAGGCGAGTACGACAACTGGTTCACCATTGGCCCCAAGCACAGCGCCTACGTAAAAGTGCCGATCCGTACCAACCTGTGGCCCAAGGTGCGAGACCTGGTGAAAATGCTGAAAAATCCCGACCAATCCATTCCCTATCGTCTGGAAGGTGAACTGAAAACCGGTTTTTTCACCCCTCATGACGTGCACCTGGTGCGCAATGGCGTGATAATCCCCGCCGATTTAATTCCGGAGCACATCCAATGACCCAGCAACCCCACGTCCATGGCCCTGACTGCAACCACGATCATGACCATCACGACCATCACGACCACCATGATCACGACCACGGCCATGTTCACGGCCCGAACTGTGGCCACGCCCCTCAGGAACCGGTGCGCAACGCCCTGAAAGACGTCGGCCGCAACGACCCTTGCCCGTGCGGCAACGGCAAAAAATTCAAGAAGTGCCACGGCGCTTGATGTTGCGGGCGAAGAGTTTCTTCGCCTGTTGAATCGCTATCGCGAGCAGGCTCACTCCCACATTGGATCGCACTCTTCCTGGAAGAACTCGGTTAAATGTAGGAGTGAGCCTGCTCGCGATGACTGACTAAAAGTCACATCAATTCAGGATCTGCGCAGTGCTGACGACCGTCGCATATTCCCCCTGCAAATTCCCCAGCGACATCGCATGCACATCCTCGGCTGATCGGGCATTACCAAAATAATCCGCCTTGTCGAAGGTAAAGCACGCATCCTCCGCCACCCACGTTTCAAACCCCAGGTTTCCGGCCGTTCGCGCCGTGGACTCCACCGAGTTGTTCGTTGCCACGCCGACAATCACCAATTGCTCGATTCCCGCCTCGCGCAAATGCGCCTCCAGCCCCGTTGCACTAAAAGCATCCGGCACCTGTTTCTGAATCAACTGCTCGCCCGCCATGGGCTCAAACCGTTGCTGAAATTCCACGCCTGATTGCTGCGGCCAGAACACTGAATCCGCTGAGCGCGACAGGTGCTGCACATGAATCACCGGTCGCCGGGTTCGACGCCAAAACGCCAACAATTCAAGGATTCGTTCCTCGGCCTGTGGATTATTTCGGCGACCGAGTCGCGGATGCAGAATGCCTTTTTGTTGATCAATGATGATCAGCGCTGCGTGGGTCTTGAGCTCCATGCCGGTTTCTCTCATGCAAGGTCATTGAGTTTCACGCACTTCAGCATCACCTCCTTTAACAGKCAAGGCATAGAACGCTGGAGGACTCCCGAATCTATTGCGTCGGTTCAATCACTCCAGAATCCTGAGAGCTACGCAACCCCTGTGGCGAGGGGGCTTGCCCCCGTTGGAGTGCGCAGCGCTCCCAGCTTTTGGGGCCGCTGCGCTGCCCAACGGGGGCAAGCCCCCTCGCCACAGTAGCCCCCTTGCCACAGCAGTCCCCTCGCCACAAGGACCTCAGCGACCTTGAATTTGGGGTTTATCAGGCAAATCTTGAAATAACCCCGCCCGCCGCTTGCGCGCCCTCCTCCTGCTCACTAACGTAGCGCCTTTATTGCGCCTCTACCCCCCGCAGGAGCTTTGCCATGGCCTCGCCAGCCCTTACACATTTTCTTCCCCGGTTCGGCGTTGCCGCAGCAGTGTCCAGTGTCTTGAGTCTGACCGGTTGTCAGACCATGAACGCTCAGGACACCCTCCCGCCGACCTCCGGCGTGCAGCCGCTCAAGGGCTTGGCGCAAAACGTTTCGGTGCGTCGCAATGCCATGGGCATGCCATTGATTGAAGGCAATAGCTTCCACGACACGTTGTTCGCCTTGGGTTACGTCCATGCCAGCGACCGCATCACGCAAATGGTCACATTGCGCCTGTTGGCCGAAGGACGTCTGGCGGAAATGTCCGGCGCTGATTTACTGGATGCCGATCGCTATATGCGCGCGGTCAACCTGAAAAAAAGCGCGGGCGAGTTGTATAAAGCCTCTTCGCCGCGCCTCAAACGCTTCTTCGAAGTCTATGCTCGCGGCGTCAACGCCTACCTGTTCCGCTACCGCGACAAACTGCCGGCGGACCTCGCGGCCACCGGTTACAAACCGGAATACTGGAAACCGGAAGATTCGGCGCTGATTTTTTGCCTGCTGAACTTCAGTCAATCAGCCAACCTGCCGGAAGAAATTTCCTCGCTGATGCTGGCGCAGACCGTCACCACCGACAAACTCTCCTGGCTGACGCCGTCCGCGCCCGATGAAAAGCTGCCACTGGCTGAAGCCGAAAAACTGCAAGGGATCAAGCTCAACGGGGCCATCCCTGGGCTGGCCGAGATCAACAAAGCCACGGGCCAACTGTCCGATCTGAATCTGTTGGGCGCCAGTTCGTCGAACAACTGGGCGATCGGTCCGCAACGCAGCCGCAGCGGTAAAAGCCTGCTGGCCAGCGACAGCGATGGCTCGCTCGGTGTGCCGTCGTTGTTCAGTTACGTGCAGCTGCGCGCGCCGAAATATCAGGCCTCGGGCGTGACCATTGCGGGCTTGCCGATGGTGCTCGGTGGTTTCAACGGCAAAGTGGCCTGGAGCATGACCGCGGTCATGGGGGACAACCAGGACCTGTTCCTGGAAAAAATCAAACGTCAGGGCAACAGCCTCACGTACGAAGTGGCCGGAAAATGGCAGCCCGCCGTCGTGCGCAACGAAACCTACTTTGTCAAAGGCCAGCGGCCCATTCGCGAAGTCGTGTACGAAACCCGTCACGGTCCGCTGCTCAACAGTGCCCAAGGCACGACGCTGGCGAACGGTTTCGGCCTGGCCCTGCAAATGCCGAACTTCACCGACGACAAAACCCTGGACGCGTTTTTCGACCTGTCCCGGGCCCAGACCGTCGAGAGAGCATCGGACGCCAGCCGCGAAATCCGCGCCATCCCACTGAACCTGGTCTTCGCCAACGCCAGCAACATCGCCTGGCAAGTGACCGGCCGCTACCCGAACCGCCGCGAAGGCGAAGGCCTGTTGCCGTCGCCGGGCTGGGAAGGTCGCTACGATTGGGACGGTTACGCCGACCCGATGCTGCATCCCTACGACCAGGACCCGGCCCAAGGCTGGCTCGGCACCGCCAACCAGCGCGTCATCCCCCATGGCTACGGCATGCAATTGTCCAATTCCTGGGCCGCACCGGAGCGTGGCGAGCGCTTGGCAGAACTGGCGGGCGCGGGCAAACACGACGCGCGCAGCGTGATCGCGATGCAGTATGACCAGACCACCACTTTCGCCGCGAAACTGAAGAAAATGTTTGAAGCCCCGGGCATGGCCCAGCCACTCAAGCAGGCGATTGAAGCGTTGCCGGCGACAGAGCGTGGCTTGGCGCGTGAGGCATATACACGCCTGATGGCGTTCGACGGCAAGCTCAGCGCGACCTCCGCCGATGCAGCAATGTATGAATTGTTTCTGCAAGAAAGCATGAAACAAATATTCCTCGACGAACTCGGCCCGCAAAGTAGCCCGGCGTGGAAAGCCTTCGTGGCCAATGGCAAGTTGTCCTACGCCGCTCAGGCCGATCATCTGCTGGGGCGCGAAGACAGCCCATTCTGGGATGACGCGCGCACACCGCAAAAAGAAGACAAGCCGGCGATCCTCGCTCGCAGTCTGGCAGCGGCGATCAGCGCCGGTGACAGTCAGTTGGGCAGCGATCACAAAGCCTGGCAGTGGGGCAAACTGCACCGCTACGAATGGAAAAACGCCAACGGCCAGACAGTTCGCGGCCCAGTCGCGGCGGGCGGGGACCACACTACGCTGAACACGGCGGCCTTCACTTGGGGTCAAGACTTCAACACCACGCTGGCGCCGGCCATGCGCTTTATCGTCGACTTCGGCCAGGCCGAGCCACTGATGGGCCAGAACAGCACCGGTCAGTCGGGCAACCCTGCCAGCCCGAACTACCTCAACAGCATCGAACCTTGGCTCAAAGGGCAATACATGAGCCTGCCGATGCAGCCGCAGAACTTTGACAAGGTGTATGGCAAGACACAATTGACCCTGACACCTGGCAAATAACCCCCGACCCTGTAGGAGTGAGCCGGCTCCGGGCGGCGTTCCGACGATAGCGGTGTGTCAGTCACCATTTCTGGTAACTGACACACCGCATTCGCGAGCAGGCTCGCACATTGGAATGTTGTTCGCCGATGACATCTCGATAGAACTTCTGGTTTCACACCTACCTCATACCTAACAAGTCCCTCCATCTTGGCAACGCCATGGATCTTGTTATCGCGCGTCCTGAAGGTTTGTATTGCCCTGCCGGGGATTTCTACATCGACCCGTGGCGGCCCGTCGAGCGCTCGGTCATCACCCACGCTCACAGCGACCATGCCCGCAGCGGCAATCAACACTATCTGGCAGCATCAGCCGGCGAAGGCATCTTGCGAGCTCGCCTCGGTGCAGACATCAACCTGCAAACCCTGCCGTACGGCCAGCCCCTCAAACATCATGGCGTCACCCTCAGCTTTCATCCCGCCGGCCACGTGCTCGGCTCGGCCCAGGTGCGGCTGGAATACGGTGGCGAGGTCTGGGTCGCCTCGGGGGATTACAAGACCGAAGCGGACGGCACCTGTGCGCCCTTCGAACCGGTCCGTTGCCATACCTTCATCACCGAATCGACCTTCGGCCTGCCGATTTATCGCTGGCAACCTCAGGCGCAGGTATTCACCGAGATCAATCAGTGGTGGCAGGCCAACGCCGCCGCCGACATAGCCAGCGTGCTGTTCTGCTACTCGTTCGGCAAAGCTCAGCGAATTCTTCACGGTCTCGACGCCAGTCTCGGCCCCATTCTGGTGCACGGAGCTGTAGAACCGCTCAACCAGGTGTATCGCCAAAGCGGCGTCTACCTGCCGCCAACGATCTATGCCGGTGACGTTCAAAAGAATGACCCGATGATGCGCAAAGCGCTGGTGATCGCGCCGTCTTCAGCGGGTGGCAGTACCTGGATGCGTCGTTTCGGTGAGTACAGCGATGGCTTCGCCAGTGGCTGGATGCGCTTGCGTGGCACCCGCCGTCGGCGCGGTGTCGATCGGGGTTTTGTGCTGTCCGACCATGCCGACTGGCCGGGCCTGCTCTGGGCGATTGAACAAACCCGCGCCGAGCGAGTGATGGTGACCCACGGTTCGGTCGCCGTGCTGGTGCGCCATCTGCGTGAACAGGGTCTGGATGCCCAGAGCTTCAACACCGAGTACGGCGACGACGACGAAGAAAACGCAGGGGTCGACCCCGTGCAAGACAAGGCGTTGCCATGAAGGCCTTCGCCGAGTTGTATGCCGAACTCGACGCCACCACGTCGAGCAACGCCAAACTGGCTGCCATGCAACATTACTTTGCGCAGGCCGCCCCGCAAGACGCCGCATGGGCAGTTTATTTTTTGTCCGGTGGGCGACCTCGGCAATTGGTACCCGTGCGCGTGCTGCGAGAACTGGCCGTAGAGTTTTCCGGCCTTCAACCCTGGTTGTTCGAAGAGAGTTATCAAGCGGTAGGGGATCTGGCAGAAACCATCTCGCTGGTACTGCCCGAATCGCCACACCGTTCCACCGACGGGTTGGCAGTATGGATTGAAGACAAGCTGCTGCCCTTGCGCGGCGAGTCCCCCGAAGTGCTTGCCCAACAACTGCCCACACTCTGGTCGCAGCTGGACCGCACCAGCCTGATGCTCTGCATCAAACTGATCACCGGCAGTTTTCGTGTGGGCGTTTCCAAGCTGCTGGTAACTCGCGCCCTCGCAGCCATGGCCGGGCTCGACAGCAAGCGCGTGGCGCAGCGAATGGTGGGGTATACCGACCTGTCACATCGTCCAAGTGCTGCCAGCTACCTGGAATTGATCGCGGCTGAATCCAGTGATGAACACGCCCAGCGTGGAGGGCAGCCTTATCCGTTTTTCCTGGCCCATGCGATGTCGCAACCGGTCGAGCAATTCGAAGCGTTGCTCGGCCCCGCGAGCCAATGGCTGGTGGAATGGAAATGGGACGGCATCCGTGCCCAGGTGGTCAAGCGCGACGGGCGTTTGTGGATCTGGTCGCGGGGAGAAGAGTTGGTGACCGAGCGCTTCCCCGAGTTTGAGCATCTGGTTCATAGCTTGCCCGACGGCACCGTAATCGACGGCGAAATCGTAGCCTGGAAAACTGCGCATCCCGACACCGAAGATGCCTTTGATCCCTCCTCACCTGCCGCTCCCGCCGTACAACCGTTCGCCCTGTTGCAACAGCGAATCGGACGTAAAGTCCTCAGCAAAAAAATCCTCGACGACGTGCCCGTGGTGGTCCTCGCTTACGACCTGCTGGAATGGCAAGGTGCCGACTGGCGCAATCAACCGCAGGCCACGCGTCGCACTCAGCTGGAAACGGTCGTCGCCACCTGCAACAGCCCGGTGTTACTCGCCTCCCCGGTACTCACCGGCGAAAGCTGGTTCGACCTCGCACGCCAACGAGAAGCCTCCCGCCGTCTTGGCGTCGAAGGCATGATGCTCAAGGCGCGAGATGCGCTGTACGGCGTCGGCCGCACCAAGGACATGGGCGTGTGGTGGAAATGGAAAGTCGACCCGTTCAGCGTCGACGCGGTGCTGATCTATGCGCAACGAGGTCACGGACGCCGAGCGAACCTCTACAGCGATTACACGTTTGCAGTCTGGGATGGTCCAGCCGACGCCAGCGAACGCACGCTCGTGCCCTTCGCCAAAGCCTATTCAGGGCTGACCGATGAAGAAATGCGCCAGGTCGACAGCATCGTGCGCAAAACCACCGTAGAGAAATTCGGCCCGGTCAGCAGTGTGAAACCGAGCCTGGTCTTTGAGCTGGGATTTGAAGGCATTGCCCTGTCAAAACGGCACAAGAGCGGGATCGCCGTGCGTTTTCCGAGGATGCTTCGCTGGCGCCAGGACAAGTCGGTTGAAGAGGCTGACGACTTGGGCACATTGCAGAAATTGTTGGGCTGACCTGATTCCTTGTGGGAGCGGGCTTGCTCGCGAAGAGGGAGTGTCAGCCACATCC
>NZ_JBFULH010000009.1:0-40947 GCF_056400445.1 Pseudomonas sp. P5_B2
GGAGGACGAAGTCCTCGCTAAAGCTTGACGAMTGCTGCGCAGCCGGACGCAGCCTCGCAGGCTCGGCAGCTGCTACAGGGGTGAATCAGGARTCRCGGCGCAGATCCGGYGGAATTTTTGCAGAGGATTGAAACAGAGGATTGATTGGGGGGGGGTGTTGTAGCAGCTGCCGAGCCCGCGAGGCTGCGTTCGAGGACGAAGTCCTCGCTAAAGCTTGACGACTGCTGCGCAGCCGGACGCAGCCTCGCAAGCTCGGCAGCTGCTACAGGGGTGAATCAGGAATCGCGGCGCAGATCCGGTGGAATCGGCAAATCATCCTTGAGCGGCTCAGGCCGCTTGCCTTGGCCCGCACGGTGCTGGCGGATCTGGTAGACGTAAGCCAACACCTGAGCGACTGCCAGATACAACCCACCGGGAATTTCCTGCTCCAGCTCAGTGGAGTAATAGATCGAACGCGCCAGCGATGGCGATTCGAGCAGCAGCACGTCATTGGCCACGGCGATCTCACGGATTTTCAAGGCCAGGAAATCACTACCCTTGGCCAACAACACCGGCGCGCTGCCTTTGTCGGGGTCGTATTTGAGGGCGACGGCATAGTGCGTCGGGTTGGTGATGACCACGTCAGCCTCGGGAATCGCCGCCATCATCCGCCGCTGCGACATATCGCGCTGCAACTGGCGAATGCGCTGTTTGACCTCGGGGCGCCCTTCCTGATCCTTGTGCTCGTCGCGTACTTCCTGCTTGGTCATCAGCAGTTTCTTGTGGCTCTCCCACAGCTGCACCGGCACGTCGACGGCGGCGATGATGATCAGCCCGCAGGCCATCCACAAGGTGCTCCAGCCGACCACTTGCAGGCTGTGAATGATCGCCATCTCCAACGGCTCGTGCGCGATTCGCATCAAGTCGTCGATGTCGGAAGACAATACCGCCAGCGCAACGAACAGCACGATCAGAAACTTCGCCAACGCCTTGAGCAGCTCGACGATAGCTTTGGCCGAGAACATTCGCTTGAGTCCCGCACCGGGGTTCATGCGACTGAATTTCGGCGCCATCGAGCCCGCCGCGAACATCCAGCCACCGAGTGAAATCGGGCCGATCAACGCGGCCAGCAGCAAGGTAATCATCACCGGCTGAATCGCCACCAACGCCATTTGGCCCGAATGCATCAGGAAAATGCCCATGTTGCGCTGATCCAGAATCACTTCTCGCGAGAGCGTGAAGTTCATGCGCATCAGCTCCATCATCTCCTGCGCAAGGGCACCGCCGAAAATCAGCAGCGCGCCTGCGCCGGCAAGCATGATCGCCAGGGTGTTGAGTTCCTTGGAGCGCGCGATCTCGCCCTTGTCCCGGGAGTCCTTTTTGCGTTTCTCCGTGGGGTCTTCTGTTTTGTCCTGACCGCTTTCGCTCTCAGCCATGACTCAGCGCGCCCGTGCCAGTTCGCGTAAAAACTGCAAGGCCTCGGACGCCAGCGGCTGATACTGATTGATGATGTCCGCCAGCCCGACCCAGACGATAAACAGCCCGAGCACCAGGGTCAGCGGGAAACCGATAGAGAAAATGTTCAACTGCGGCGCGGCCCGGGTCATCACGCCAAACGCAATGTTGACCACCAACAGCGCCGTGATTGCCGGCAGCACCAGCAACAATGCGGCACCCAGCACCCAGCCGAGCTTGCCGGCCAGCTCCCAGAAATGATTGACCATCAACCCGCTACCGACCGGCATGGTGGTGAAGCTTTCAGTGAGGACCTCGAAAACCACCAAATGCCCGTTCATGGACAGAAATAGCAGCGTCACCAGCATGGTGAAGAACTGCCCGATCACCGCCACGGAAACGCCGTTGGTGGGGTCGACCATCGAAGCGAAGCCCATGCCCATCTGAATGGAGACGATCTGCCCGGCGACCACGAAGGCCTGAAAGAACAGCTGCAAGGAAAAGCCCAGCACYGCGCCAATCAGGATCTGCTCGGCAATCAGCAACAGCGCACTCAAGTCCAGCGCATTGACCGGTGGCATCGGCGGCAGGCCCGGCGCAATCACTACGGTGATCGCCAGCGCGAAGTACAAACGCACGCGCTTGGGCACCAGGGTCGTGCCGAACACTGGCATGACCATCAGCAACGCGCCGATGCGAAACAGCGGCAACATGAACGTCGCCACCCAGGTACTGATCTGGGTGTCGGTCAGCTGCAACAGCGACGGCATGATTTAGCCGATGACCTGAGGAATACTGCCGTACAGCTGCAGGATGTATTCCATGAACGTCTGCACCAGCCACGGGCCAGCAACGATCAGTGTCACCAACATGACCAGCAGGCGCGGCAGGAAGCTCAGGGTCTGTTCGTTGATCTGCGTGGCGGCCTGGAACATCGCCACCAACAGGCCGACCAACAGGCTGGGAATCACCAGCACGGCGACCATCATGGTGGTCAGCCACAGCGCTTCGCGAAAAATGTCTACCGCCACTTCCGGCGTCATGGCGACACACCGCCGAAGCTGCTCGCCAATGTACCGATGATCAACGCCCAGCCATCCACCAGCACGAACAGCATGATCTTGAACGGCAGGGAAATGATCAGGGGCGAGAGCATCATCATGCCCATCGCCATCAGCACACTGGCGACGACCAGGTCGATGATCAGAAACGGAATGAAGATCATGAAGCCGATCTGGAACGCGGTTTTCAGTTCGGAGGTGACAAACGCCGGGACCAGGATGGTCAGCGGCGCCTGATCCGGCGAGGCGATGTCGGTTCGCTTGGACAGGCGCATGAACAGTTCAAGATCGCTGCTGCGCGTCTGCGCCAGCATGAAGTCCTTGATCGGCACTTGAGCCTTGGCGACGGCATCCTGAGCGGTGAGTTTTTCCGCCAGATACGGTTGCAAGGCGTCCTGATTCACCCGGTCAAACACCGGCGCCATGATGAACAGCGTCAGAAACAGCGCCATGCCCGTGAGGATCTGGTTCGACGGCGTCTGCTGCAGGCCCAGGGCCTGACGCAGGATCGAGAAGACGATGATGATCCGGGTGAAACTGGTCATCAGCATGACGAACGCCGGGATGAAACTCAGCGCCGTCATGATCAGCAGGATTTGCAGGCTGACCGAATATTCCTGAGCGCCATCGGCATTGGTGCCCAGAGTGATCGCCGGGATCGACAACGGATCGGCGGCGAACGCCAGCGGCGCGGCCAGCATCAGGGCCAGCGTCAAGACGATGCGTAACGCACCCATTACTTCTTATCCTTCTGATCCTTGCCGAGCATCTCCAAAAGACGCTGAGCAAACTCCGGAGTCGCTTTTTCGGTCGCGCCCGGCACTTGCACCGGCTCCTTGAGCACATGCAGCGCGGTGATGGAGCCTGGGCTAAGGCCGAGCAAGATCTGCTCGTTGCCGACCTGCACCAGCATCAAACGGTCGCGAGGGCCCAGCGCACGGGAGCCGATCAGTTCTATCACCTGCCCTTTGCCGGCCGGCCCGGCCTGTTGGACCCGACGCAACAGCCAGGCGAGGAAGAAGATCAACCCCAGCACCAGCAGCAAGCCGAACACCAACTGCGTCAATTGCCCGGCCACACCACTGCTGACCGCCGGCGCGGCAGCCGCAGTAGCGGTCGCTATCGGCTCGGCAGCCAGCACACTGAACGGCATCGACAGCACAACCCCCAGAACCTTTTTCACTTAGCGCAGCTTCTTGATGCGTTCGCTTGGGCTGATCACGTCGGTCAGGCGGATGCCGAACTTCTCGTTGACCACCACCACTTCGCCATGAGCGATCAGCGTACCGTTGACCAGCACGTCCAACGGCTCCCCGGCCAGACGATCCAGCTCGATCACCGACCCCTGGTTGAGTTGCAGCAGGTTACGGATGTTGATGTCAGTGCTTCCCACTTCCATCGAAATCGATACCGGGATATCGAGGATCACATCCAGGTTCGGACCTTCCAGGCTGACCGGTTGGTTGCTTTTCGCCACGCTGCCGAACTCTTCCATCGGCAGACGGTTGGAGGACGAGCGAGCGCTATCGGCCGCCAGCAAGGCATCGATATCGTCCTGATCGGCGTTACCGCTTTCTTCCAGGGCAGCAGCCCATTCATCTGCCAGTGCCTGGTCGTCCTGAGCGTTCATATCGTCGTTCATCATTTGTCCTCGGCGGGCAACTATTCAATCAAGAGCAGTCAGTTAAAAGGGAGGTGGAGCGCCGGTCAGCGGCGCTCGATCGGCTCGATCACTTGCAACGCGAGGTTGCCTTTGTGCGAGCCCATCTTGACCTTGAAGGCAGGCACGCCGTTGGCGCGCATGATCAATTCTTCCGGCATCTCGACCGGAATAATGTCCCCCGGCTGCATGTGCAGAATGTCGCGCAGGCGCAACTGGCGACGGGCAACCGTGGCACTGATCGGCACGTCGACGTCCAGCACGTCCTGACGCAGGGCGTTGACCCAGCGCTCGTCCTGATCGTCGAGGTCCGACTGGAAACCGGCGTCGAGCATTTCACGCACAGGCTCGATCATCGAGTACGGCATGGTCACGTGCAGGTCACCGCCACCGCCATCGAGTTCGATGTGGAACGTGGACACCACAACGGCTTCGCTCGGGCCGACGATGTTGGCCATGGCCGGGTTCACTTCCGAGTTGATGTACTCGAAGTTCACTTCCATGATCGCCTGCCAGGCTTCCTTCAAATCGACGAAGGCCTGCTCCAGCACCATGCGCACAACACGCAGTTCGGTGGGGGTGAATTCACGCCCCTCGATCTTGGCGTGACGGCCGTCGCCGCCGAAGAAGTTGTCCACCAGCTTGAACACCAGCTTGGCGTCGAGGATGAACAGCGCGGTACCGCGCAATGGTTTGATCTTCACCAGATTGAGGCTGGTCGGAACATACAGCGAGTGCACGTATTCGCCGAACTTCATCACCTGCACACCACCGACGGCAACGTCCGCCGAGCGACGCAGCAGGTTGAACATGCTGATGCGGGTGTAACGGGCAAAACGCTCGTTGATCATCTCCAGGGTCGGCATGCGCCCACGGACGATGCGATCCTGGCTGGTCAGGTCATAGCTTTTGACGCTGCCGGGTTCAGCAACGTTATCGGTCTCTACCAGACCATCGTCGACACCATGCAACAGCGCATCGATCTCATCCTGGGATAGCAGGTCCTGCACGGCCATGTCGGGTTCCTACTGCAGTACGAAATTAGTGAATAGCAACTGTTCGATCACCACTTTGCCGAGCTCTTTCTGCGCCACTTCCTGCACGCTGGCCGTGGCCCTCTGACGCAACATTTCCTGGCCAATCGGCGTGGCCAAGGTGGTGAAATCCTGACCGGAGAACAGCATGACCAGGTTGTTGCGGATCACTGGCATGTGCACTTTGAGTGCTTCCAGATCGGCCTGATCGCGGCCCTGCAGGGTGATGCTCACCTGCATGTAGCGCTGACGGCCATTCTGGTTGAAGTTGGCCACGAAGGCCGGGGCCATAGGTTCGAAAATCGCGGGCTGCTTGACGACCACTGCGGCTTGCGCGGGTGCAGGTTTGCTCTGGGCGTTATGCATGAAGAACCAGGTTGCCCCCACAGACGTGCCGATCGCCAGCAGCAAGGCCACCACGATCAAAATGATCAGCTTGAGCTTGCCTTTGCTAGCGGGGTCTTTTACTGCTGCTTCGCTCTTCGCCATGCCAATAATCCGTCACTATTCGGGTTTTCACAGTCGCACGGCAAGGCAAGAGCAAGTGTTATGCCAGAAGTGTCGGGAGGGTGTTGGACGAGGACTTACGGGGCATTACAGAACAATTGTGGGAGCTAGCCTGGAATTTGAGCATGCGATAAATCTGCCCCCGGAAAAAGGGACCGCTTCACGCTCCAACGGGGGCAAGCCCCCTCACCACAAAGGCTCGCTCCCACAGGGGGTTTTGCGTTTTATCAGGCGTAGTAGTCGACCGCGCTGGAGCCGATCACGCTGGTAGCGGTTTCTGCCACTTCAGCCACAGTCGGCGCGAGGCCTTCATCCATCGAGTCGACGCGACCACCACTGGCGCCGGCACGACCACCCTGCCCCTGTTGCGCCTGATCCTGCCCCTGTCCTTGCCAGCCGCGAGACTGATCGGACACGTTGACGTCGACCTGCCCCATGCCCTGCTGCGTGAACATGTCACGCAAGCGATGCATTTGGCTGTCCAGCGCTTCGCGAACGCTTGGATGGGCACTCAGGAAGGTGACTTGGGTCTGCTGGTCCGGAACCATGTTCACCCGAATGTCGAGGCGCCCCAGCTCGGCCGGTTGCAACTGGATATCGGCCGCCTTGAGGTTGGCGCTGGAGAGGTACATGACGCGGTTGACCACTTCTTCGGTCCAGCCACTCTGATGCATGGCGATCGGCTGATTCACCGGCAACGCGTTGGCCGTTTTAGGTGTGGCCGCTTGAGTCAAAGCCGCCAGACGGTTGGCGAAGTCATCGACACGAGTATCACTGCTGGCGGATTTCAGGTCTTTCAGGCCGTCATCGATCAGACCGCTGAACGCGTTCTCGCCACCTTGGCTGGTGCTGTCTTTGTCGACTTGTACCTCGAGCATACTCGCCATGCCGGCGGCAAAGTTCTGCGCCGAGGACGGTTCGCCGTCAGCCTGGATCGGGGACGCTTTTGGCTGGGCCTGGCTGGAAGCAGAAACGTGACCACTTTGCTCCATGGCCAAACGCACGGCTGGCAGTGCATCGAGCGGATCGGCTTCAGGATCGAAATCACTGTCGGTGATTGCAGTGGCTTGCGCAGAAGCTGGAGCTGAAGGCACCGCTTCCTCCGGTTGCGCTGCTGCTATCAAGGCTGGGTCAAGAGGCGGATCCATTGGGGTGGTATCGATCGCCGGCGTCTCGCTGATATCCGGCGCAACCTCGACCGGCGCCGGTTTTTCGGCGGGCAAGGAATTGCCGCTATCGGCAATTGCAGGTTCTGGGGCGGCAGCGCTATCGCTAATGACGTCGGATTTTGCGGTGTCTTGCACTCCGGCGTCAGTTGTCTTAGCCCCCAACTTATTCCCGCCCACAGCAGGCTTTTCCTGAGCCTGATTGGCATAAACCGCAGCGAAGCCGGAAGCCTTGCCCCGAGGCTCAACAGCCACCGACGGGGTATTGGCGGAGGCGGCAAGCGTCTTGGCCGCTGGATTGGCCTGAAGAAGTGAATTGGGGGTAACGGGCATAAAACGGTCTCCGCTGCACTGGGATCTGGGCACAGTTGAGTGAGTTGATTGCAAGGGTCGGGCCAGCATGGCCAAAATGGTGTTAACAACACCGAATTGTCAGATTACTCGGAGAGAGAGCGCTGTCTTTCTGCCTCATAAAGCGGTCGGATGATAGCGAATTCGCTGTCGATTTTTTTAACCAGTTTTTCAATGTCCGCCAATTTTCTTTCCTTGGCGCATTGCTCCAGTTCATGGCACAGCTCAGCCAAGCGAGCGGCGCCCATATTACTGCTGCTGCCCTTGAAACTATGGGCCGCATTCATGAGTTGAACGGCATCTTCGGCCTTTCGCAAGACGCACAATCGCTCTTCGGAATCGGACAGGAAGGTATCCAGCAATACGGGATACTCATTTCCCATGACCTCTTGCAGCATGGTCAGCAGATCGCGGTCCAGATGTATGTCAGCCACTTGCTCGCTCCCTGATCAAGAATGCGTGGATTATGCCAGAGCCTCCCAGAAAAACTCCACGCGCGCACTGCGCCCCTCGTCAGACCAGCTCGCATTCCGGCCCAACTGGCGGATGAGGTTGATACCACGGCCCGACAGACGAACCCCATCAAGCGGTCGCTCCAGCACCCGTGCCACGTCAAAACCACTGCCACTGTCTTCAACCCCGACAATCAGACAACCGCCCTTGCCTTCTGGCATGACCTGCAAATGCACCCGCACATACCCGTTCTGCAGTGCATCCAGCCGCTCATTGCGCTGAAGATAATAGCGCGCAAAGCCTGCGGCATCGCGCTTGAGGCTTGAATCCAGACCCAGCACRCCGTGTTCCAGCGCATTGGAATACAGCTCGGCGAGCACACTGTAGAGCGCGCTGCTTTGAGCCCGCAACCCGTGAACCTCAAGCAGTAGCTGCAACAGGTAGGGCAGCGGATTGAAACGCTTGAGGGTCGCGGCGCGGAATTCAAAACTGGCCGACCAGTCCAGCGGGCAGGATTGGCCGCTGTCGGAGTACACCAGCGCAGGCGGGCTCAATTGCGCCGCCTCCAGCAGACTGACCTCGACCATGCTCACGTCGTCGCGGGCTTCGCCACCAAAATCCCGCAAGGCCCGCTCGATTTCTTCGAACAGTGAGTCTGGCTGACGATTGGCCGCAAACACCTGATGCAACCGCTCCACGCCAAACAATTGTTCGTCACCATCACACGTGTCGATGACCCCGTCGGAAAGCAGGAACACTCGATCCCCGACAGCCATCGGGAACACTTCAGTACGATCGTCGAAGGTTTGCGGGCTCAACACGCCCAAGGGCAGGTGACGCGCTGTCAGCGGCTTGCGTTCATCCGTGGCGATGGTGTGCAGATAGCCATCCGGCATTCCGCCATTCCAGACCTCCACCGAGCGCCGCTGAAAGCTCAAACACAGCAAGGTGGCACAGCAGAACATGTCCACCGGCAGGATGCGTTTGAGCTTGGCGTTCATCTCTCGCAGGGTTTCAGGCAAGCCGTAGCCCTTGGCCGTCATGCCGTAGAAAACTTCCGCCAATGGCATGGCGCCCACGGCCGCTGGCAAACCATGGCCGGTGAAATCCCCCAACAACACGTGCATGTCGCCGGCCGGGGTGAAGGCAGCCAACAACAGATCACCATTGAACAGCGCATAAGGCGATTGCAGGTAGCGGATGTTCGGCGCACTCAGACAGCCGGAGTGCGCAACCTTGTCGAACACCGCCTTGGCCACTCGCTGCTCATTGAGCAAGTATTCGTGATGCTTGGCGATCAGGTCACGCTGCTGCAGCACGGTGGCTTGCAAGCGGCGCAAGCGATCCATCGCCTTGATCTTGGCCGCCAGAATCACCGGGTTGTAGGGCTTTGCCAGAAAGTCGTCACCGCCAGCCTCCAGGCACCGGGCCAGCGCTTCGCTTTCGCTGAGCGAGGTCAGGAAGATGATCGGCACCAAGGTTTCACCGGCCAGCAACTTGATCTGCCGCGCGGCCTCGAAACCGTCCATCACCGGCATCATGGCGTCCATCAGCACCAGGTGGGGGCGTTGCTGAAGAAACGACTCGACCGCCTCGACACCATTGGCGGCGGTCAGCACTTCATGGCCCTGGCGGCGGACGATATGCGACAGCAGCATGCGATCAGCCGCACTGTCTTCGGCGATGAGTATCGTCAGGGATTCGAGTGACGGCATACCGGTCAACTGATGTCGAACAGCTTGTCGAAATTGGAAATGGCGAGGATATTCCTCACGTCCAGACTGCAGTTGACCACGCGAATATCGGAATCGTCGCCACCGGCGTGATCCCGCAGCAGGAGCAACATGCCCAACGCCGAGCTGTCGAGGTAGGTCGCTTCTTTCAAGTCGACGATGACCGGCGAGAGCTCCTTATCACCGTAAGACTCACGAAATTCCTGGTGCTTGGCGTAATCGAATCGTCCCTTTACCGAAATCGTAAGTATTTTCCCGTCCAGGGATAGTTCTGCTTTGACTGTCATTTAACGGCTTCCTTGTCATAGGCTAGCGTGCTGCACAAGGTTTAGCACTTGGCAGGGATAGGAGCAAGACTGGTAAGTTGCGGGGTCTTCGAGTGCGCCTCGCGGGCAAGCCACGCGAAGTACGATGACACGAAACCTGACTCAATACGCATCATGCCTGGGCAAGCGCTGCGACAACTCATCCAGCAATTTCTGTTCGCGCTTGTCTTCCAACCGCTGCGCTTCATCCCGGTAACGCTGTACCAGTTTTCGCAAGCCTTCAACCCGCGCGAACGCCTGTTGCCAGGTGTCGCGCGCCTTGTTCAGGTTGTTCTGGTGCCAATTCAGGCTCTGTCGTTGCTGATCGATGGCCGTGCCCAGTTGTGCGAGAAAGCCCTGATACCCCAATAACCACTGACCTGAAACGCCACTGCTACCGCGCACGATCCATTGTTCCTGGTATTCGAGGCGGAAGGCTTCAAGGTCGGCGAGCTTGCTTTGCGCCACTCGCACCTGGCCCTGAAAATGCCCGAGGCGCAGGACCGCGGTTTTCTCGGCCTTTTCGGCCATGTCCACCACCGGCGCCAGGCGCGCAGCTCGACTGACGGCCATGTCGATTAGCCGCCCGCTGCCGGAGCGAAGATCGAAGCAAGATGGTTGACGCTGGCGCCCATGCCGATGTTGTCGTTCAACCCCTGGCGCAGGTAAGCGACCATGGCCGGCTGGAGGGAAATCGCGGTGTCGGTATCACRATCACCGCCCGGTACATAAGCACCGACGCTGATCAAATCGCGACTCTGCTGATAGCGTGACCAGTACTGCTTGAACATCTGCGCGCGGGCCATGTGTTCCGGGCTGACCACCGACGGCATGACCCGGCTGATGGACGCTTCGATATCGATGGCCGGGTAATGCCCCTCTTCAGCCAGTCGACGGGACAACACGATGTGCCCGTCGAGCACCCCGCGCGCGGCATCGGCAATCGGGTCCTGCTGATCATCACCTTCGGACAACACGGTGTAGAACGCCGTGATCGAACCTCCGCCCTTCTCGGCATTACCGGCGCGCTCCACCAGTTTTGGCAACTTGGCGAATACCGACGGCGGATAGCCCTTGGTGGCTGGCGGCTCGCCGATGGCCAGGGCGATTTCGCGCTGGGCCTGGGCAAAACGAGTCAGGGAATCCATGAGCAACAGGACGTTCTTGCCCTTGTCGCGAAAATACTCGGCGATGCGCGTGCAATACATCGCCGCGCGCAGACGCATCAGCGGCGCATCGTCCGCCGGCGACGCCACGACCACGGAACGCTTGAGCCCTTCTTCACCGAGGCTGTGCTCGATGAATTCCTTGACTTCGCGACCCCGCTCACCGATCAGCCCGACGACGATAATGTCGGCCTCGGTGAAGCGCGTCATCATGCCCAGCAGCACCGATTTACCCACACCGGTACCGGCGAACAGCCCGAGCCGCTGGCCACGTCCGACCGTCAACAATCCATTGATGGTGCGAATACCCACATCCAGCGGTTCGCTGATCGGTTCACGCTTGAGCGGGTTGATGGTGGGACCGTCCATCGACACCCAGTCTTCGGCTTTCATCCCGCCTTTGCCGTCCAGCGCACGACCGGCGCCATCGAGCACCCGACCCAGCATGCTCATGCCCATCGGCAAGCGACCGGTATCGGCCAGCGGAACCACACGGGCACCGGGCGCAATGCCAGCAACGCTGCCGACAGGCATCAGAAAGATTTTGCTGCCGGAGAAACCCATGACCTCGGCTTCGACCTGCACCGGGTGATAGCTGTCGTCGTTGATGACGATGCAGCGGCTGCCCATGGCAGCGCGCAAGCCTTCGGCTTCGAGGGTCAGGCCGACCATGCGCAACAAGCGGCCTTCCAGAACCGGCGCGCCGGCAAGCTGCGTGACCTCGGCGTATCCGCTCAGGCGCTTGGCGAAACTGGTGCGATCAAGGCGCATCCGGGTCATCCGATTGCACTTCGATCGGAGTCACAGCGGGCATTTCGGCGACCGGCAGGTCAAGGTGCAGATCCGCTGCGGACGGGTGCAATGCCTGATCGTGCAACTGATCGAGCAGCTTGACCATGACTTGGGCGACGCGGGTTTCGACGGTGGCGTCGATGCGGCTGTGTTCCGTTTCAACCCGGCAACCGCCGGGCAACAACGACTCGTCTTCGACGATGCGCCAGGTTTCTTCATGGCGTTCGCGCAACGCTTTGATTTGTTCGAAGTCCTGCGGATTGATGTACAAGCGCACATTGCCCGCGCCGAGCGGCAGGAGTTTGAGCGCTTCACGCATGACGTGTTCGATCTGCGTCGAGTCGATGACCAGTTCGCGCTGGATCACTTGTCTGGTGATGTGCTGCACGAGGTCAACCATGGACCTTTCAATGAAAGTGTCCTGCTCCGCGATAGGCTCGAACAGGTTGGCCATCAGTTGCTCAAGACCGGCAATCCTTGGCGTCAGCGCCGCTTTGGCTTCCTGACGAAGCTTGAGCGTGGTGCTGTGAAAACCTTCTTTCTCGCCCACGGCGAAGCCTTCGTTGTAGGCCTCCTGGCGAATCGCTTCGAGCTCTTCGAGGGTCAGCGGCTGGACTTCATCCAGCGGCACTTCTTCCATCTGCGGTGGCTCGGGTTCAGGTTCAGGCTCGGGCTCTGGCACAAAAGGGTCGAAACTGGGCAGCGCCCAGACGTCGAAAGCGGCAACTTGATTGCCGCGAATCAGGTCGGTCTGGGACTCATCATGTTTAGACGACATAGTGACCTTAGATCATCTCTTCGCCGCCCTTCCCGCCGAGAACGATTTCTCCGGCTTCGGCCATACGGCGGGCAATGGTGAGGATTTCTTTCTGCGCGGTTTCCACATCGCTGACGCGCACCGGGCCTTTGGCCTCGAGGTCGTCGCGCAACAATTCGGCCGCCCGTTTGGACATGTTCTTGAAGATCTTCTCTTTGACACTTTCGTCCGACCCCTTGAGGGCCAACACCAGCACGTCGGAGGACACTTCGCGCAGCAGCGCCTGAATCCCGCGGTCGTCGACATCGGACAGGTTGTTGAACACGAACATGAGGTCTTCGATCTGGCCGGACAGGTCTTCGTCGACTTCGCGGATCGAGTCCATCAGCTGTCCTTCGATCGAGCTGTCGAGGAAGTTCATGATGTCGGCCGCGCGCTTGATACCACCCAGGTTGGTGCGCGAGGCATTCGAATTACCGGAGAACTGCTTCTCGAGAATCTGGTTGAGCTCCTTCAAGGCCGCTGGCTGAACGGTGTTCAGCGAGGACACCCGCAGAATAATGTCCAGTCGAACCTTGTGGTCGAAGTTAGCGAGTACTTCACCGGCTTGATCCGGGTCGAGATACGCCACCACGATCGCCTGGATCTGTGGGTGCTCATAACGGATCACGTCGGCGACGGCGCGCGGCTCCATCCACTTCAGGCTGTCGAGGCCACTGGTGTTGCCACCCAGCAGGATGCGGTCGATCAGGCCGTTGGCCTTGTCTTCACCCAATGCCTGGATGAGCATTTTGCGCACGTAGTCGTCGGAGCCAATGCCCAGGCTGGTCTGGTCGCCGACGATGTCGACGAACTCTCTCATGACCTGCTCGACTTGCTCGCGGTGCACATTACCCATCTGGGCCATCGCTACGCCCACGCGCTGGACCTCTTTAGGCCCCATGTGACGCAATACCTGGGCAGCATCGGTCGAACCGAGGGACAGCAGCAGAATCGCGGCTTTGTCGACCTTGGACAGTTTGGCGGCAACGGCTCGGTTATCACTCATCTGCGTTAATCCACTCTTTCACAACCTGGGCCACGCGACCCGGGTCTTCTGCCACCAGACTCTTGATTGCATTCAACTGTGCGTCATAGCCTTCGCTCGGGCTTGGCAACAGGATGCTTTGCGGGCCGCCAAGGCTGACGCGGTCGTTGGCCAGTTCGCCGTCCAGGCCGCCCATGCCACCCAACTCGACGTCGCTGCCGACCAGCTGTTTGTCTTTGCCGCCACCGGTGATGTTGTTGAGCACCGGACGCAGCACGCCGAACACCAGCACCAGGATGAACAAGACACCCAGCAATTGCTTGACGATGTCCCAGAACCACGGCTGCGAGTAGAACGGAATATCGGCAATCACTTCACCGCGTTCTGCGGAGAACGGCATGTTGATCACGCTGACGCTGTCGCCACGACTGGCATCGAAACCGACCGCGTCCTGCACCAGGCGGGTGAAGCGCGCCAATTCATCGGCAGTCCACGGCGCGCGGGTAGTTTCGCCGTTGGCGGCGTTAATCTTGACCTGATCGTCCACCACCACTGACACCGACAGTCGATTGAGTCGGCCCTGCTGTTGCTTGGTGTGGCTGATGGAACGGTCGAGTTCGAAGTTCTTGGTGGATTGCTGACGCTTGTCTGCCGGGTATGGCGCCAGCATCGGCTGACCGGTGGCAGGGTCCATGATTTGTTGACCGTTGGCATCAATCAATGGCTGACCTGGCTGCACCATGCCGGCCGGCGCGGCAGTGCCACCGGTGGATTGCGGTGCCGAGGCTGGCGACGGCGGCTGGTTGCTCAAGGCACCCGGCACACCTTGCGGGCCATTGCTGGCGGTGCGTTGTTCGTTGACCGACTGCTCGCTGCGCAACGCCGGTTGATCCGGGTTGAACTGCTCGGAGGTCGACTCGACGGCGCTGAAGTCGATGTCGGCAGATACTTCGGCTTTATAGCGATCGTTACCCAGCACCGGTTGCAGGATGTTGTGCACCCGCTGGGTCAGCATGGATTCCATGCGGCGGCTGTAATCGAATTGCTTGCCGGCCATGGTCAGTTCGGAGTTTTCCGCCTGATCCGACAGCAAGTTGCCCTTCTGGTCGACGACGGTGATCTGCGATTTGCTCAGTTCAGGAACACTGGTCGCGACCAGGTTGATGATCGCTATCACCTGGCCCGGTTCCAGCGAACGACCGGAATACAGTTCAATCAGAACCGAAGCGCTGGGCTTGCGTTCGTCACGCACGAACACCGAACTTTTCGGAATGGCCAGGTGCACGCGGGCACCCTTGACGTTGTTCAGGCTGGAAATGGTACGCGCCAGTTCGCCTTCGAGGCCGCGACGATAACGGGTCGCTTCCATGAATTGGCTGGTCCCGAGGCCTTGGTCCTTGTCGAGGATTTCAAAGCCGATGTTGCCGTCGCTGGGAGTGACACCAGCCGCTGCGAGCTTCAGTCGCGCGCGAGACAAATCATCGGCCTTGACCAGCAATGCGCCCGAGTTCGGTTCAACGGTGTAAGGAATATCAGCGGAGGCCAGGGTCTCCATGACCTGCTTGGCGTCCATACCGGCAAGGCTGCCATACAGAGGCCGGTAGTCCGGCTGCTGGGACCACAACACCACGGCAAAACCAATCGCCACGCTCGCAGCCAGGCCAACCAACAGGCCCACTTGGCGCAACATGGTCATCTCGGAGAGGTTTTCCAGGAAGGACAACCCAAACAGCGGCGGTTTGCCGTCTATTGAAGTGACCTTCGCCGGAATGTTATCGGCGCCTGCTTCTGCCATGACTCAATTCGTCCTTAAACCGGCATCTGCATGATGTCTTGGTAAGCCTGAACCAGCTTGTTACGCACTTGCGTCAACGCCTGGAAAGAGACACTGGCCTTCTGCGAGGAAATCATGACGTCGGTCAGGTCGACACCGCTCTTGCCGATCTCGAAAGCACTGGMCAATTGAGTGGACGCCTGCTGAGTGTCGTTCACTTTATTGACGGCTTGACCAAGCATGTCGGAAAAGCTGCTGCCACCCAGCTCAGGGACAGCGGCAGTCGATTTAGGCGCAGACATGGCATCCATTTGCATGGAACGCATATCCAGCATCAACCGATTAAATTCAATACCTTGGCTCATGATCTACTCTCGTTGGCGACCCGCATTTTTTTGACACTCACTCGGCGGGTAGTGAGGTGTTAGCAACAAGGGTGCCAGCTCTGTCATAGCTCGGAACAAAAGCCCTCCCCAGTTCTGTCCATAACGCACTATGTAGCAGCTGGCGAAGCCTGCGTCCGGCTGCGCAGCAGACGTAAAACCTGAGTACTCGGTTTTTCTGAAATACCGCATTGATGGATTTTACGACTGCTGTGCAGCCGGACGCAGGCTTCGCCAGCTGCTACAGGGATCAGGTGGAGAATAGATAGGCTTCCACGTCCATTCCGGCGTCGCGCATTTGCGCCAGCTTGTAGCGCAAGGTGCGCGGGCTTATGCCCAGTCGCTCGGCAGTTTCCTTGCGACGGCCGCGCTCGGCACGCAAGGTATCGATGATCATCTGGAATTCGCGACGCCGCAGGTCATCGCCCAGAGCGCCAGCCGATTCAGCGTCAACTTCGACGGCGCGTACCGGCGCGGCTACCAATGTCGGCAACGGCGCACACGCCACCGGTCCGGACAGACAGAAATCCTGCGGTTGGATCAAGCCACCTTGCTGCAGGATCAAAGCGCGCTGGATCGCATTGTCCAGTTCACGCACATTGCCCGGCCATGGGTAACCGATCAGGCACGCCCGCGCCTCGGGAGACAGTCGCGCCGCTGCATGCTTCATTTTATTGACGTGCTTGGCCAACAACCGCTCGGCCAGCGGCAGGATGTCGGCCGTGCGCTCGCGCAGCGGACGCCAGGCCAGCGGAAACACCGACAGTCGATAGTAAAGGTCTTCACGAAAACGCCCCGCTGACACTTCGCCAGCCAGATCGCGGTTGGTGGTGGCCACGACCCGAATGTCCAGCGTGATCGTTTTACGTGCGCCCACCCGCTCGACTTCACGCTCCTGCAAAACGCGCAGCAACTTGGCCTGGAGACCGAGGGGCATTTCGGAGATTTCGTCGAGCAGAATCGTGCCGCCGTTGGCTTGTTCGAACTTGCCGGCCTGCGCTGAAATGGCGCCGGTGAACGAACCCTTTTCGTGACCGAACAACGTGGCTTCAAGCATGTTGTCGGGGATCGCTGCGCAGTTGATTGCAATAAACGGCTGACTGGCGCGATGGGAATGCTGGTGAATGTAGCGCGCCAATACTTCTTTGCCGGTACCGGACTCGCCCGAGATCAATACCGTGGAATCACTGCGTGCCACTCTGGCGGCCAACTCCAGCAATTGCGCGCTGGCCGGTTCGAACGCGATCGGCCCTTCGCCCTCGACCGTGCCGAGACTGCCCAACGCGTGACGCGCCACCAAATCAAGCAAAGCCTTGGGTTCGAACGGCTTGACCAGATAATCCGCCGCACCCTGGCGCATCGCATCAACCGCCCGCTCGACTGCACCATGGGCCGTCATCAGCAACACCGGCAATTGCGGCTGACGCGCCCGCAATAATCCGAGCAATTGGTGCCCGTCCATGCCAGGCATATTGACGTCACTGATCACCAGACTGAACGCCTCGACGGCCACCACCGCCAACGCATCCTCTGCCGAACCGACCGCCTTGAAGTCGTGGCCCGCCAACATCAGCGTATCGGCCAATGCTTCGCGTAGCGCGCGGTCATCCTCGACCAGTAAAACCTTGATTCCCATGCCGTTCATTCCGCTCCCTGGGTACTGGGCTTTTCACTCGAAAAAAGCGGCAGAACCACTTGCGCACACGTGCCGCGACCCGGTCGCGAGCGCAGCTGCAATTCGCCCTGATGCGCACGCGCCACTGCCTTGACTACGGTCAGACCCAAGCCGGTCCCGGTGGTTTTGGTGGTGAAAAACGGCTCACCCAGACGCGCCAGCACGTGACGATCGATGCCACTGCCGCTGTCGCTGACGCACACGCGCARGGTGTTATCACGGGTGTAAAAGTGAACCTTCAAGCGGACATTACCGGCACTCGCCTGAATCGCATTCTCGATCAGATTCAGGATCGCCCCGACCAGCGTGTCGCGATTACACAGCAACTCGCCAGCGTGACTGTCGCACTGCCAACGCATTGGTAGGTCTTGAACATGCGTCAGTGCGGCCGCTTGCAGCGACTGCATCAGCTGTTTCGGCGTGATGCGGTCGGTCAGCGGCAGCTCGCCGCGAGCGAACACCAGCATGTCGCGAACCTGATGTTCCAACTCATGCAAACGCTCTTTCAGGCGACCGGCAAAACGCYGCTGCGTGGCGACTGGCAGCTCTTGCTCAGTCAAGTGACTGGCATAAAGCAAAGCAGCCGACAACGGCGTACGAATCTGATGAGCCAGCGAGGCGACCATACGACCCAGGGAAGACAAGCGTTCATGACGGGCCAGCTGATCTTGCAAGTGACGAGTTTCAGTCAGGTCGGTCAGCAGCACCAACTGCCCCGGTTCAGCGTCCAGCGAACGAGTGGCAATCGACAGACGCCGACTGTCCTTGAGTGAGACTTCGTGACCGTCGTCTTTGCGAGGCGCGAAGCAACGGGCGATGACCTGGCGCCAGAGCTCACCTTCGAGCGGCAGACCGAGCAACTCGCACGCCGCCGGGTTGGCTTCGCGCACAATGCCTTGGGCATCGATAACGATGACGCCGCCAGGTAATAGATCGAGGAGATTTTGCAGACGATTAGCCAGGCGTTCTTTTTCCGCCAGCTCTTGCATGCGTTGAGCGCTGACCACCGCCAACTCACCCTTGAGCTCGCTCACCCGGGCTTCAAGCAGACTGTAGGAATCGGTCAATTGGCTCGACATCTGACTGAACAGCGCAAACGCCTGCTCAAGACCAAGCCGGCTTGCCTGCTCTACGGACGACGGCTGTCCCGAAGCGTCAGGGACAGGAGACAACTGGGCGGCTTGGGGCATTGTGTTCTCTCGCTTGGCTGACCGTCAGTTAAACGGAACGTTGCGAGAGACTTAGCAATACCCGTGCCTAAAAAAAACTGCCCAAAAATGAAGAACTTGAAAAACAGGCGTCAATCATCTGCCTGTTCATCACCGTCGCGACGGCTCATGCCGTACTTGCGCATCTTCTCCACCAGCGTGGTGCGTCGAATACGCAGGCGTTCAGCAGCGCGCGCCACAATGCCATTGGCATCATCCAGCGCTTGCTGAATCAGGCCCTGCTCCAGACCACCGAGGTAGTCCTTCAGGTCCAGGCCCTCCGGGGGCAGCATGGCAGTGGTGGTGAAGTCCTGGGCGTGCCCATTGATGGCCACCCGCTCTTCAAGATCACTGCGCAGGCTGTCGGCCAACTGCTCATCTTCGTCATCGACGTAGCGGAATTTCTTCGGCAACTCGACGACACCGATTACACCATAGGGGTGCATGATCGCCATGCGCTCCACCAGGTTGGCGAGTTCCCGAACGTTGCCCGGCCATCCGTGACGGCACAGCGACATGATCGCGGCGGAGTTGAAACGGATCGAACCGCGCTTCTCGTGCTCCATGCGCGAGATCAACTCATTCATCAGCAACGGGATGTCTTCGACACGTTCGCGCAGGGGTGCCATCTCGATCGGGAATACGTTCAGGCGGTAGTACAAGTCTTCGCGGAACGTGCCGACCTCGATCATGCTTTCGAGATTCTTGTGGGTCGCCGCTATGATGCGCACGTCGACGCTTTGAGTCTTGTTACTGCCCACGCGCTCGAAAGTACGTTCCTGCAGGACACGCAGCAACTTGACCTGCATCGGCAGCGGCATGTCGCCGATTTCATCAAGAAACAGGGTACCGCCGTTGGCCAGCTCGAAACGCCCGGCACGGCTGGTGATCGCCCCGGTGAAGGCGCCCTTCTCGTGACCGAACAATTCGCTTTCCAGCAACTCGGCCGGGATCGCCCCGCAGTTGACCGGAACGAACGGCGCGTCGCGACGCCTGGAGTGATAGTGYAGGTTGCGCGCAACCACTTCCTTGCCGGTGCCGGACTCGCCAAGGATCAGTACGCTGGCGTCTGTATCGGCCACTTGCTGCATCATCTGACGGACGTGTTGAATCGCCCGGCTGGTGCCGACAAGGCTGCGGAACAGATTGGGCTCACGGTGACGACCGCGCTCACGGGCCTGGTCATACATCTCGCGATAGACCTGGGCACGGTGCAGGGAGTCGAGCAGTTTGCTGTAGCTGGGAGGCATTTCGAGGGTCGACAGCACACGACGACGCTGGTCTTCAGGCAAGTCAACGGAAGAATTATCGCCCATTAACAAAACCGGAAGGAACTCATCCCAGGTTGCGAGTGTCTTTAGCAAGCCCATAAGTGCGCCAGGAGCATTGACYGTCCCGATGAGGACACAGATCACTTCACGACTTGAAGACAAAGAGCCGACAGCCTGCTGCCAGTCATGGCTACCACAGGGTAAATTTTCCTCACCGAGAAAATTTAAAATCACCGCCAAATCGCGGCGGCGGACGCTATCGTCATCAATCAGCAGAATTTTGGTTTCACGCCACATGCAATAGCAACTTCCCTAGTCAACCCAATGCCCAAAATGCTGGGGCAAGCTAAACGCTTGCAGGCCTGAAATGCCTGAAGACGACTGAAATCTGGAACCAGCCATAGTTAAGTCAAAAAACCGTGCACAGTCAAATTTATGGCGCACTATCGTTGGATTAACTGAGGATTATTAACCGAACAGATGGTAAACCTTTGCGGCGCTCTTCGCATGATTGATCTGAGCCATTTCGTTGACTATCGCCTGACGCTCGCCCATCGTCGCGTTCAGTAACTCCTTATAGACGGCTAGCAACCCTTCCAGATTAGTCCGCAACGCTTCTTCGTCGACAGGCGCCTCGCTTAGCACCTCGTCAACGCACTCACGACAGGCCACATCCAGTACGCCAATGGCGTCCCAGTTGCGCGCCGCCAAGGCGTCGACCAAGGCTTCACGGGTTTCTTCGATCCGCTGCAGTGCTTGACTCATGGCGCTCTCCTCAAGCTATCCGGCTTGTTGATCGGCAATCGCATCCCAGCCGCTTTTGACCGTAACCAACAACCCCATCACTTCGTCGATGATTTTCGGATCATTGCGCACATTGGCAGTTGTCAGGCTTTGAACCATATAGGCGTAGAGGCTATCGAGGCGTTGAAGGGATTCATCTTCCTTGGCCTTCTCTGGATCTATACCTTCGCGCAACCCACCAATGATATCGACGGCCTTGCCGATCATCAGGCCCTTTTGCGCAATGTCACCACGATCCAGAGCACCTCTGGCCTGGGCCATGCGGTCAAGACCGCCTTCCATCAGCATTTGCACCAGACGATGAGGGCTCGCCTCGGATATCTGCGCATGGGAGTTGACCTTCTGATACTGACGAAGGGCTTTCATTGGGTTCATGTTTCTACCTCGTTCTCGCTCAAATAGTAGTGGGTATCGACGCCTATCTGTTATGTCGACCCCGTCACAAAAAACTTTAGAACCCCAATACCCCATCACGACGACCCGGAGCACGTTCAGAACAGACCACGCCCTGAATATTAATCATCTTTTCTATTGTTCATGGCATTAAGCGTGGTCATTACGCTGGAGCTGGTGGCGTTGAGTTGGGCAACCAAGGTATCCATTGCGTTGTACTTGGCAGAAAGCGTGGTAGTGAGCGATTCGATACGCCGATCGAGCGCTTCCTGCTGATCGGTCAAGTCGGTCAATTTTGCGTTCAGACTGGTGGCTCGCGAGGCCAGGATCCCCGCCGTTCCCGCATAGGCATCAGTGGCCTTGGTCATACGCTTGATCAGGCCATTATCACCCGTGAAGACCTTGGCGATATCTGCGGGGTTTTTGGCAACAGCCTTGTCCCACTTGGCACTGTCAAGCTCGAGCAAACCGGTGGTTTGTATGGTATTGATGCCCATCTGCGAGAGCATGGTCACACTGCCGGAGCCTGAACTTCTAACCAGCTCGTTACGCACCGATGTCACCAGCGCCCGCATGGAGGCATCCCCCGTCAGCGCAGCCCCTTTAGTGGTACTGGCATCTCCGCTCGAACTCACCTTGGTCTGGGTGTTAATTGCCGTCATCAGGGCGTTATAGGCGCTGACAAACGACTGCACCGAAGTCTTCAAAGTGTCGGAATTGGTCCCCACAGTGAGCGTCGATTTGCCCACGGTGAGCAGTTCCATATTGACGCCACTGACCGCCGACGTAACGGTATTACTGGTCGATTCCAGCGCAAAACCATCAATAGTGTATTTGGCGTTCTGCGCCGCAGGACCCGGCGTAGAATTTGTTGCCAGGGCCGAGTCGCCTCCCAGAGTAATGTCAGTGCCTGCGCCAGTGGTCTGAGAACTGATCACCAGACGCGAACCCTTGGCGTCGGTCAGAATGTTGGCGCTGATACCCTTGGAGTTGAGCTGGGCATTGATGGCATCTCGCGACTGTTGCAGCGTCGCTCCTGCTGCAATGCTGACGTTGTATTCAGTGAGTGACTGAGTAATTTTCAGCGTTTGCGTTTCAGAACTGGTGTTGACGCTCGAAGAGGCGCCACCAACAAAAACATCCGACGTCACTTTGGAGGACGTCGCCAGTTGCGTCACGTCCAGGGCATATTTGCCGGCGGAAGCGGTGGCGTCCACAGTGGTCTTGATGACCTTTTCATCAGAAGAAGTACCGGACAAACCATTGAAGGCCGATGCCATGTTTAATTTGGCAATGGCAGAACGGTAGGTATCCAGCGCATTTTTGATCATGCCGACGGCTGAAATCTGGGTCGTTGTAGTCGACTGCTGGGTAGTGATCTGCGTCTGTTTCGGGGCCTTTTCCGCGTTGATCAAGGCCTTGACGATCGACTGCGTATCAACACCGGAACCAATACCACTGACCGTTGAACTCGCCATCGCTTTTCTCCTTTATCGGTGGCTGCCACTTTCTTGACGAATCAGGCGCCAAGTGCCAACAGCAACAAAACTCGTGCCAGCTTCRAGCCTTGCCATCAAACAGCAGGTTGCTGGCATCGCTCAAACTCTGGGCCAACTTCAAGGCCGCTTCCGAGGGAAGCTGCCGGACCACTTCGCCACTGTCCGTGGCAATGACCTTGACCACGACCAGACCGGTCGAATCATCGATCGTAAAATTCAGTTGACGCTGTGTGGAGGTTACAAATTCCTGAATATCCTTGACCGCTTTTTCCAGCTCAGCCCGCTGAGGCTCCGAGACCTTGTCAACTGGCCGGACAGCGGGAACTTCCGGGGTGTTGCCGGCAGGTTTACCCTGAATGGCAACGGCGGGGTAAGACAGGTTCAGTTTGACACTCATGTCCATGCTGACGACCTCCCATAATCAAAAAAACGGAAGGGCATGTCGCCACGCCATTCCGTCATTCAGCTGACGCCGGAATTACTGAAGCAGTTTCAGTACCGAGGACGACAGTTGGTTGGCCTGGGACAGGATCGCGGTGGACGCCTGTTGCAGGGTTTGTTGCTTGCTCAGCTCAGCGGTTTCAGCGGCGAAGTCAGCATCCTGTACACGGCTACGGGCTGCGGTGGAGTTTTCCGAGATGGACTGCAGGTTGGCTACGGTGCTGTCGAAACGGTTTTGTACGGCACCCAGTTGCGAGCGCTGGGAGTCGAGATCTTGCATTGCACCGTCCAGTACCTGGATGGCTTGTTGAGCGCTAGCGCCATCCAGAATATTCAAGTTGGCGACGGTGCTTTCCATCTGCACAGCAGAAGTGGTGCCAGCCTTCAGACCCAATGCAAGTAAGCCACTACCGCTGCTGCCATCGGCAATGGTGATGTCTTGATCGGCGAACAGGGACAGGCCACTGCTGCCGTTAGTAGTCACTTTGCTGGCAGACACACCGGTGCTGGCGGCATTGATGCTGGCAGCGATGCTGTCCATATCGTCGCCTTTCTTGAATTTGACTTCGACGCCGTTCAGGGTCACCGAAGTGTCAGCTTGCAGGCCGGCTTTAGTTGTACCGGCATTCAGACCCAGTGCAGCCAGTGCGCCAGCGCCGGTTGTACCGGCGCCATTGTCCAGCTTGATGTTTTTGCTGTCGGCAGAGGTCAGCACCAGACGACCGTTGTCATTCTTGGCAGTAACGCCAGTCAGAGCAGTACCTTCGCCAGTAGCACCTGCACCGTTGTTGTTGATATTTTTGACAACAGCGTCCAGGTCATCGCCTTGGGCGAAGTTGAAAATAGTGCCGTTGATATCGATCTTGGCCGCGGCAGCCAGACCAGTGGTCTGAGGAGCGATGGCAACGGTGCCTGCTGTCAGCCCCAGACCGGTAAGCGTACCGGCAGTACCAGAGATGGCGAAACCAGCAGCGGAGTTCAGTTTCAGCTGACCGGTAGCGTTATCAACCGATGCGCTGACGCCAGTGGTACCGCTCTGAGCGTTAACCTTGTCAATGACGGAAGACAGGGTGTCAGTCGTAGTCAGGGCGATGTTTGTCGAACCGAGGGTCAAGTTACCAGCGGTAGACAGGGTGCCATCGCGCAGGTTCGCGGTCGCTGCACCGGTCTTGGACAACTGCGCACCACCAGCTTCTGCGAGACCCAGTTTGGCGCTCAAGAGGTCATCAGTAGCTGCGTCAACGGTGAAGGCTTGAGTACCATCCAGCTTCAGCGCACCAGTGGCGCTGTCGATGCTGGCGGTAACGCCAGTTTTCGCGGTTTCAATGTTGATCTTGGTGACAACATCAGACAGCTTGTCAGCTGCCGCTGCAACGATTGTAGTAGTGGAGGTACCAACGTTGAGAACCAGGTTACCTGCAGCGGCACCAATGGTTGGCGCGTTGAATACGCCCGCAGCTGCGACACCCACTGCCGTTGCAGAAGTGCTGCCTGCGTTGTTGGTACCGAACTTGCCGGCCGCACCGGTCACGCTCGCCTGCAGGGTAGCTAGGCCGCCAACAGCGCTAGCTTCGTTATAGCTGCCCTTCATAGCAGTGGAGCTAACGTCTTTCATGCCAAACGAAATGCTTTCGTTCGAGTTCGCGCCCACTTGGAAGCTACCGCCGGAGAAGGAGCCATCCAGCAGGTTACGACCACCGAAGGTGGTGGTATTGGCGATACGGGTCAGTTCGCCGGACAGCGCGGTGAATTCCTGCTGCATGGAGGTACGGTCGTCATCGCTGTTCGAACCGTTGGCCGATTGCAGGGCCAGTTCACGCATACGCTGCATGATGTTACCGGAGGTCGCCATGGCGCCTTCAGCGGTTTGCGCGATGGAGATACCGTCGTTGGCGTTCTTGACCGCAACGCTCAAGCCCTTGATCTGAGTGGTCAGACGGTTGGAGATCTGCAGGCCGGCGGCGTCGTCTTTGGCGCTGTTGATTTTCAGGCCGGAAGACAGGCGACCCATTGTGGTGCCCAGGGCATCGGAAGCCTTGTTCAGGTTTTTCTGAACCGAAAGAGAGGTAATGTTGGTATTAACGGTTAACGACATGACGAATTCCTCGTGGGTTGGGTGCTGCGGCTTCCGGCCCTGGCAACCGCCGGGTGTGGCCTAGAGAACCTTCGTAATAGTTATCGTCGTGAACGCAGGTTGCTTGAGGGCTTTTTTTGATTTTTTTTACTAGCACCGTGCCACCCCTCGGATTTCAAGGCGTTGAATCCCCACCCGCAAAACGCAAAACGCCCATGACCTTTCGGCCATGGGCGTTTTTTAGGCGTTATTAAAACTGGCGGATCAGCGGCGATGGATAATCGCCGAACCCCAAGACAAACCTACGCCGAAACCACTGATCGCGACCCGTCTCCAGGTTGAGTCGAACATGTGCTTTTCCAGCAGCAGCGGAATGCTCGAAGACACGGTGTTGCCGGTCTCGACCATGTCCTTGACGAACTTCTCCGGCTCGTCTTCGAAACGCCGCGCCACGGCGTCGACGATGGCCGCACTGCCCTGGTGAATGCAGAAGGCATCGATGTCCCGGGATGTGAGATCGGACTCCTCGAGCAACTGATGCAGATGCGCCGGCACTTTGAGCAGGGCAAAGTTGAATACCTGCCGGCCGTTCATGAAGAACACACCATCCGTCACCTTCAGATGGGGAGCGCCGGAACCATCGGTGCCAAACTTGGCTTTATCCAGCTTCCAGACGGCGTCTTCGCTCATCCAGGTCGCGGTGGCAGCGTCGCCAAACAACATGGTGGTGTTGCGGTCTTCGGGGTCGACGATTTTCGAGTAAGGGTCGGCGGTCACCAACAGGCCGTTTTTCAGCCCGGCTGCTTCCATGAAGCCCTTCAGGGCATAGATGCCGTATACATAACCGGAACAGCCCAGGGAAATGTCGAAGGCCGCAACAGTCGTCGGCAGACCCAGCTTGTCCTGAACGATGGCCGACGTGTGGGGCAGCCCTTCTTCATCGCCGTTCTGGGTCACAACAATCAGCGCATCGATGGATTCGCGTTTGAGCTCAGGGTTGTTGGCGAACAACGCATTGACCGCCTCGACACACAGGTCGGAGGTTTCCTGGGCCGCATCCTTGCGCGGCAGGAACGCCGAACCGATTTTCCCGAGGATGAACTCTTCATCCTTCTCGAACTTCGCGCCCTGAACATAGTTATCCAGCCCGCTCGCTGGCACGTAGCTGGCAATGCTTTTTATGCCAATCATTGTGGCTTCCCAATACTCAATAGCTGGAGATCACCGCTCGCAAGACCGAGAGGTATGACAATACTGGATTTCACCGAGCGAAAAAATACGGCGCAGACGCTCCAGAACCCTGAAAACACGCCCGGCAAGGGTCGACCCCCTGCCCATCCTTTTTTACACAATACAGTGAAGATGCGCTTTATGACTCTCAAGTCACGCATTATGAGTGGCTTGCATTAAACGTCCAGCCACAAACAAGCGATCCAGCGCACATTGGCAGACAAAAAAGTCGACGGAGAGAAAATCTGACGTAACGGACAAACCAGACAGTGCCGATATCGTAGATACCGGCACTCAGGGGATCAGAGCTTGTTGAACAGGCTCAACTGGGCAATTTTCACGAAAGCCAATTGCGAGGCTTGTAGCAGCGATTGCTGGAACGCCAGGTCGATCGAGGCCGTTGCGACATCGGTATCGCCGATTGCGGACTGCGTACTGGTGTTCACCAAGCCCATGCTGACGTTCTCGGCGCTCTGGATGTCGATGGCGTTCAATCGCGCACCTATCCCTCCACGAACGTTGTCCACCCGCTCACTGGCATTGGACAGGTTGCCGATCGCCGCATTCACCGCATCTTTTAGTTTGATTTGTGCCAGATCATTGCCATCGGACGGAGTTTCCAACACTTGGCGCAGCTGACTCAGGGTATCCAGAGCACTTTGCGTCTGGTGGCTGCTGGCACCCACCACGAACTGATCGTCTGGCCCGGGCGCACCGGTGAAATCAAGTGTCACTCCCGCCACGGTGATCGAACCACCCGCGTACGAGCCATCAGCAATCGACTTGCTGTCTGAACCCATCGGCTGGGCATACACCTTGTAACTGGTGGCGTCGGTAAATTTGATGACCACGCCACTATTGGGGAACCCGCTGACATAAGCGGCCTGGTCAGTGACACCGGAGCCGGTGATCTGAGCGGTCGATCCATTGCTCGGCGTCCGTGAGGTATTGAAGCTGTCAGGCTTGGTACCCAGTGAGAAAATATGGTCCTTGACCTCTTCGTCAGGGGTCATCGCCAGGTTGGTCACGGGATCAACGGGCGCCTTGAGTCGCAAGGCGATATCGAAGTCCACCCCCCGCAGACTGATGGTCGAACCACCCTCTTTACTTGAGTCGAAAGTACCGTTACCCGACACCTCGGCGGTGATGTCGTTACCATCCTTGTCCGCGAGAGTGAAGTGAGTACTGTCTACGAACTTCAGCTCGTAGGGTTCACCCGTGGCAAAGTTTTTGGTGTAAGCCGCTCCCGAAGCCAATATTCCGGCAGATACCGAGACAGTCCCGTCATTGGGTTTCGACGGATCGAGGATCGCCTGAGTCCGCCCCGAGTTGACCGCCGATTCAAGGACACTTTTACCAGTGTCGTTGGTGGCGATGGACAAGGTGTCCGATACCTGCAGACTCAACTGGGTATCGTCACCCTGATAGCTGTAGGTGCCGTCATTGTTACGCACATAGGGGGGCGTCGAGGTTTTCGAACCGGCGAACAAGTAGTTGCCTGCCGAGTCCTTGCTGTTCAGCAACCCTAATACCTGCTGTTCAATCTCGCCGATTTCGCTGGCGATGGATTTTCGATCAGCATCACTGTAACCACCATTACCCGCCTGAAGCGCCAACTCGCGAGCACGCTGCAGCGCGGTATTAACGCTATCCAACACGCTTTCTTCATTGGCCAGCGTATTTTTCATACTGCCCATATTGGCACTGTACTGCCCCAACATGTCCTTCTGCTGCTGCAACATCAGCAACTGCGCAGCACCAACAGGATCATCACCGGCACTCTGAATCCGCACGCCGGAAGTGATCTGCTCCTGAGTCTTCACAATCGAGGAGAAGTTGTTCTGGTACTTGGCCGCACTTGTCTCAAAGTACTGGGCTGTAGAAATTCGCATCGTCGAAGACTCCCTTAAAGACTGTTGATCAGCGTGCTGAACGTTTCTTGCGCGGCCTTGATGATCTGCGACGACGCGGTGTAGTACTGCTGGAACTTGACCAGGTCGGCGGCCTCATCGTCCAGGTTGACCTGGGAAACCGAGGCGACCTCCGATTTGGCGCGAGACAGAATCGCCCCGGTGGCGGAGCTGTCGCCCAAGGCCTGGCTGGCTTTAGCGCCCACCTGTTCGACCAGACGACTGTAGGCGGTGGTCATGCTCATGCCGGCGTTGCCACCGGTCACGCCCACGGTTGCCTTGGTCTGCAAACCCAACAGTTCGTTGGCGTTGCGGTTGTCTTTCTTGCCATCGACGTTGAACGCGACTTCGTATTTGTCATTCTTCGAAGGCGAGCCGCTGACCGTCGTGTTGAACGAAAACGATTTGCCGGCGATCGGTGCGCCGGACGCGTCAAGCATCGGAACGTTGATCGTCAGGTCATTGCTCTGGCCTGGCACGATGGTGCCCGTGCCGATGCTCTGCCCTTTGGAGTCGAACACTTCATAGGCTTGGCTGCCACCCACCGCCTCTTTGAAGGCGAGTGTCACCGGCATGGAGTTCTTGATGCCCGCTTGCCGGTCGGCCAGGTCGGCACCGCCATAGATATCCATCGGAATGGACAGCGCCGGAGCGGTCAACGTACCGGTTCCACCATTGCTCGTACTGCTGTTGGCAACCAGTGGCCCGGCAAAGGCAAGCTTGTTCGAGTCGGTCATCTGAGTGGTGATGGCACTCGCGGCCCCACGGGTCGGGATCACTTTGAAGGAGTCACCCGCCTGCAGACCGCCACCATTGAGATCCAGCTTGAAGCCATCGATTTCTGCCGCCGGGGTCAGGCCGAAAGAGCCCATGTCCTTGCCGTCGGAACGCTTGACGGTGTACTTGTCCGCCGCAGTAAACGTCACCGCGTAATCGAAGGTGGTCAGTGCACTGGAGTTGGTGATGGTGACGTCAAGATTGCCCGAACCGGCACTGTTGTTCGACGACGCCAGGCTGCGCTGGCTGATCGCAGTGGCGCTGTTGATATTGGAGAACAGTGAAGCACCAAATTCGCCATTGGCGTCGAGTCCCTGGCCCAACTGGCTATTGATCTTGTCAGCCACCACCAGGGCGGTGCGGCCCAGGTCATTCATTGCCGGCACCAGCACGTCTTCGCGATAACGCAGCAGGCCTCCGATCTTGCCGCCACTTATGACCGAGGTTGCGTCAATGGCGCCAGACGACGAGTTGACCACGATACTCAACTGGCTCTTGTCGATCCCCGTTCGGACAGTGGAAAGCGTATTCGACGTGTTGCCCATTACCAACGACTGACCGCTGCCCAGGGAGACGTTGTAACTGCCATTCTGGTCCTGGACCGTCACCCCGACCAACTCGTTGAGCGTACGAACGGCTTCGTTTCGAGCATCAAGCAGGTTGCTCGGACCGCTGCCCGTTGAACTGCTGGCCTGGGAAATCTGCTGGTTCAACGATGCGATCGACGACGTCAGCTGATTGACCTTGTCGGTCAGCGTCGTCAACTGACTGTTGATCCCTTCGCTCTGCTGTTGCATCTGCGACGAGAGGGCGTTGAATCGGTTGCTCAAGGTTTGCGCGTTRGTCAGCAGCAACTGCCGGGAAGCGGTGTCACTCGGAGTGCCTGCGGACGTTTGAACCGCAGCGAAGAAGCTGCTCAACACCGCGCTGATTCCCGTGGTCTTGTCGGAAAAGAGCTTGTCGAGCGGATTGACCTGCTCAAGGTAGGCATTGGCATCGCTATTGAGCGATGTGCTGGTTTGCAATTGATTATCGAGATAAGCGTTATAGACCCGACGCACATCGGCCAAGGTCGTACCGCTGCCGATAAATACACCGCCACTCAGGTGCGACGCATTGCTACCCTGAATGGTTTGCTGTCGTGAGTAGCCGGCCGTGTTGGCGTTGGCAATGTTGTTGCCGACAGTCGCCAACGACACCTGACTGGCGTTAAGCCCGGACATTCCGATGTTGAGCAAACTCATGGTTCAAACCTTATAAATTCGTTGGAGCGCCCGCCGCAGCGTAGTTTTGGTAACTCGTCATCTGCTTGGCTATCTGCGAGATCTTGCTTGCGTAATCCGGGTCGGTTGCATAACCGGCCTTCTGCAACTCGCGTACAAACTGTTCTGGGTTATCGGCAGACTTCACGACATCTTGATAGCGATTATTGGTTTGCAGCAAAGTCACCAGGTCATGGAAGCTGTCTTTGTACGAGTCATAGGAACGGAACTCGGCCGTCTCCTTGACCATCTCGCCATTCCTGAACTCACTGGTGATTGCCCGCGCTGAATCACCCTGCCAACTGCTGCCGGCCTTGATGCCGAACAGGTTGTGGCTACTGCTGCCATCCTGGGCGCGCATGACCGATTTACCMCAACCGGTTTCCAGGGCGGCCTGAGCCACCAGGTAACGCGGATCGACGCCAATGCGCTCGGCCGCTTCCTTGGCCATCGGCAGCATGGTGTTGACAAATTCGTCGGCGGAACCGAAGGCTTTCTTCGGCGGTGCCAAAGGAATCTGCGCCATCGCACGGCCGTAGATCTGCAGACGTCCGCTGGATTTGGTGTCGGTTTGTGTGGCCAGCCAATCGCCGTTGAACAGCGGACCGGCACCGGTCGCTACCGCCGGCGTCGTGGTGCTTCGCTCGGGCAACAGGGGTTTGCTGGCGGTCGCGGCGGTCTTGGCCGAAGGCACCAGACCGGCGAGCAAGCGATCCGCCAGTTTCGGCGGCAAGGCCAGACGGCGCTGGTTGATCAGCGCCATGTCATTGTGATGCGTGCCCTCGCCTGTCGGCGCTTTCACCGAACGCGATGCCCATAACGGACGCTGGCCATTGAGCCGCGACAGCGGCCCCTCGGTGGCCACAGTGCCTGCCGCGATCGGCGTCGACACTGCCGCTTTCGCCGCTTCCTGCTTGGCGGCAGACAGGGCCGCCGCTTCACCGGGCGCCAGCGGTTTGTTCTTCGACATCTGGCGCATCAGCACGTCCGCCAGACCAATACCACCGCCTTCGCGGGACATGGAAACGGCCAACTGCTGGTCGTACATTTCCTGGTATTGCTTGGCTGCCGGGGTGTTGAGCGGGTTGTCCTGGCCCAGCGCTTCAGTGGCCGAACGCATGGACTTGAGCATCTCTCCAAGGAACAGCGATTCGAACTCCTGCGCCACCTTGCGCATGTTGCCGTCGCTGTCCTTGTCGCCCACCTTGAGCTGGTTCAAGCGATTCAAGTCCGAATAGGAACCGGAGTCGCTGCTGCTGACCAGACCGCTCTTGCGCATATCCATGACGGTCGCCCTTAGATCACGATCAGGTCGGCTTGCAATGCGCCAGCCTGTTTCAACGCTTCGAGGATCGCCATCAAGTCACCCGGCGCCGCGCCGACCTGGTTCACCGCACGGACGATTTCGTCGAGGGTGGTGCCCGGGCCGAACTTGAACATAGGCTTGGCTTCCTGCTCCGCGTTTACCCGCGAGCGCGGCACCACGGCCGTCTGACCGTTGGAAAAAGCGCCAGGCTGGCTGACAATCGGGTCTTCGGTAATCGTCACGGTCAGGCTGCCGTGAGTCACTGCGGCTGGCGAAACCTTGACGTTCTGGCCAATCACGATGGTGCCGGTGCGCGAATTTATGATGACTTTCGCCACCGCCTGACCCGGATCGACTTCAAGGTTTTCCAGGATCGACAGGTAGTCGACGCGCTGGCTTGGATCAAGGGGGGCGCTGACGCGAATCGAACCACCATCGATGGCCTGGGCAACGCCTGGGCCCAGCAGGTTGTTGATCTTGTCGACGATGCGCTTGGCGGTGGTGAAGTCTGACCGGTTGAGGTTCAGCGTCAGGCTATTGCCCTGGTTGAAACCACTCGGCACTGAACGCTCGACCGACGCACCACCGGGGATACGACCTGCCGACGGAACGTTGACGGTGATCTTCGAACCGTCACGCCCTTCCGCATCAAAACCGCCCACCACCAGGTTGCCCTGAGCGATGGCGTAGACGTTGCCGTCGATACCTTTGAGCGGCGTCAGCAACAAGGTGCCGCCGCGCAAGCTCTTGGAGTTACCGATGGAAGAGACGGTGATATCGACCTGCTGGCCCGGCTTGGCAAACGCTGGCAGTTCCGCACTGATCGATACCGCGGCAACGTTCTTCAGCTGCACGTTGCCCGAGTTCGGCGGCACCTTGATGCCGAACTGCGAGAGCATGTTGTTGAAGGTCTGCAGAGTGAAAGGCGTCTGCGTCGTCTGGTCACCCGTGCCATTAAGCCCGACCACCAGACCGTAGCCGATCAATTGGTTGGTGCGCACGCCGGAAATACTGGCGATATCCTTCAGCCGCTCAGCCTGCGCGTTAAACGCGGCGGACAGCATCAAGGCGCCCACCATCAGGTGTTTGAAATTCAACGTAGCCACCTAGAAAGGAAACAGCGGGCTGAGGAAGAAACGGTCGAACCAGCCTGGCTGACTCGCATCGGCAAACGAACCGGTGCCCGAGTAGGTGATGCGTGCATCGGCAACACGGGTCGACGAAACAGTGTTGTCGGTCGATATGTCATCGGAGCGCACCAGCCCGGCAATCCGCACCAGCTCATCGCCGGTGTTGAGGGTCATCCATTTCTCGCCACGTACCGCGATGATGCCGTTGGGCAATACATCCGCGACGGTGACCGTGATCGAGCCGACGAGGGTGTTGCCCTGGGCTGCCTTGCTGTCGCCCTTGGTCGCGCGGTCGCCTTCATAGGCGGCGTCCAGGCTCAGGTCGCCACTGCCAAACGGATTGTTGGTGCTTGGGGTGGTGCCGAACAACGAGGTCAGGCCGATGCTGGCCTTGCTGTTCTTGCCAATTTGCGAGTTGGCGTTTTTGCTGGCCTGGGTCTTCTCGTTCAGGGTAATGGTGATGATGTCACCCACCCGGAACGCCTTGCGGTCGGTGTACAGGTTCTGTTCAAAACCGGCCTGGTAAATCGAGCCATTGTTCGCGGCCGCCGGCAACGGCGTGCGCGGCAACACCGGCGCGTAATAAGGGTCATTGGGCTTGGGCGTCGTGGGGACGCAGCCCGCGAGCACAACAGCCCCACTCAGTGCCAGAACAGATACAAAGCGATTCATGACCCTACCTCACGGTGTTGCAGGCGACCTCATGGCCGCCACATAGACTTGATTACAGATTCTGCGTTACGAACGAGAGCATCTGGTCGGCAGTGGAGATCACCTTGGAGTTCATCTCGTAAGCGCGCTGAGTGGTGATCATGTTGACCATCTCTTCAACGGTGCTGACGTTGGACGTTTCCAGGGTGGCCTGCAGCGTGGTACCGAAACCGTTCAGGCCCGGTGTACCGACTTGCGGTGCACCGCTGGCCGCGGTTTCCAGGAACAGGTTGTTGCCCACGGCTTGCAGACCGGCCGGGTTGATGAAGTCAGCGGTTTGCAGATTGCCGATCACCTGGCTGGCCGGGTTACCCGCAACGGTGATGGACACGGTGCCGTCACGACCGACCGTGAAGCTCTGTGCTTCATTGGGAATAACGATGGCCGGCTCCAGGGCGAAGCCACTGGCGGTGACGACCTGACCGTTGGAGTCGAGGTGGAACGTACCGTCACGGGTGTAAGACGTGGTGCCGTCCGGCTGCAGAATCTGGAAGAAACCGCGACCGTCGATGGCCATGTCCAACGGCTGCTCGGTGGTTTGCAGGCTGCCGGCGGTGAAGTTTTTCTGGGTGCCGACGATGCGCACACCGGTACCCACTTGCAGACCCGTCGGCAGTTCGCTGTCCTGGGTCGACTGGGCGCCCGGCTGGCGTTTGATCTGATAGAGCAAGTCCTGGAACTCGGCGCGGTCACGTTTGAAACCCGTGGTCGACACGTTGGCCAGGTTGTTGGAAATGGTGGTCAGGTTAGTGTCCTGGGCGGACAGACCTGTTTTGGCAACCCATAGAGCCGGAAGCATTCGATTCTCCTCGTGCGCCTGTTTTACGGCGCGACGTTCTGGTAATTAGCTGATCTGCAAGACCCGAGCCATGGCCTGGTCATCGTCTTTGGCGGTGTTCATCATCTTGATGTGCAGTTCGAACTGCTTGGCCAGCGCCAGCACCGAGGTCATTTCTTCCACAGCGTTGACGTTGCTCGACTCCAGGAACCCGGACACCAGTTTGACGCCGGAGTCGGCTTGCGCCGGCTTGCCGTCCTTGGTGTGGATCGAACCGTCGAGGCCTTTGGTCATGTTCCTCAGGTCAGGGTTGACCAGCTTGATGCGGTCGACTTCAGCCATCACGCGCGGGCCTTCGCCCATCGCACGGATGCTGATGGTGCCGTCCTCACCCACTTCGATTTTCTGCTCCGGCGGCACGGCGATGGGTCCGCCGTTGCCCATCACCGGCATGCCGTTGCCGGCACGCAGCACACCCAGGGCGTCCACGTTCAGGCTGCCAGTGCGTACGTAGCTTTCTGTGCCATCGGGGGTCTGCACGGCGATCCAACCGTTGCCTTGCACAGCGACATCGAGGTCGCGACCGGTTTCAACCATCGAACCAGGGGAGAAATCGGTGGCCGGGCGCTCGGTCATGGCAAACGCACGCGCCGGAAAGCTGTCACCAAACACCGGCATCGAACGGGCCTGTTCCAGGTCCTTTTGAAAACCGTTGGTGGAGATGTTTGCCAGGTTGTTGGCATGAGCCTTCTGCGCCAGTGCATTCTGGCTGGCGCCGGTCATTGCCACATAAAGGTACTTGTCCACGCTCTTTCCTCTGCATGCCGGACGTTTGCCGCCCACCGCTGTACGGTTGAGCGTCAAGCAATTTGCAGACCAACTTGCGGGCAGAGGTTTCAAGCCCTTTAAACACTGGACTTGGGGGTTATCGCAGAGGAATGAAGGATTGTGTCAAAGTCGAAAAACCGGCGCGGTTATGCCGCTTGACGGCAACACGCTGGAAGGCCGGGCCGGGATCGGCTACCAGCCTTTGACCCCGCTCATGTCAGGCAACTTGTGGGCGATGCCCTTATGGCAGTCGATACAGGTGGCCTGCCCGCTGGCCAGTGCCGTGGAGTGCATATTGGCGGCGCGTTTGCCCTGACGGGTAAAGTCCATGAATTCAAAATTATGGCAATTGCGGCACTCTCGGGAGTCGTTTGCCTTGAGCCGCCCCCATTCGTGTTCGGCCAGTTCACGCCGCATACCGAGAAACTTTTCACGGGTATCGATCGTTCCGAACACCTTGCCCCACACCTCTTTGGAAGCCTGCATCTTGCGGGCAATCTTGTGCGTCCACTCATGCGGAACGTGGCAGTCCGGACAAGTGGCGCGTACGCCGGAGCGATTGGTGTAGTGAATGGTGTCCTGCAACTCGACAAACACGTTGTCGCGCATTTCATGGCAGGAAATGCAGAACTTCTCGGTATTGGTCGCCTCCAGCGCGGTGTTGAAACCACCCCAGAAAATCACCCCGGCGATGAACCCGCCGAGCGTCAGAAAGCCCAGGCTGTAATGCACGCTGGGGCGACGCAGAATGCCCCAATAGTCTTTGAGCAGCGCACGCAAGGATTTCATGGCCTCTCCTTAAGGTTTCTGCTGGCCGTTGATTTCGTCTTGCAGCACCTGGTCAATGTTCTTGAAGTTGTTGCCCACCAGAGGCTTTACGTCTTTCTGTGGCACGTGACACTGCGTGCAGAAATACCGACGCGGCGAAATAGCGGCCAGCGCCTGACCATCACGGTCCATGTAGTGGGTGATGCTGATCATCGGCGCCTGAGTACGTGCGCTATTGGCTCGACTGTGACAGGACAGGCATTTATTACTGTTCTTGTCGATCTGATACCCGCGAATACTGTGCGGGATGGTGGGCGGCTGTTCCGGATAATTGCGCTCGCGCTTGAGGTCCTTGTTCTCGTCATCAGCCATCGGCGGTGCCGGAAACTCCTGGGTCAAGGTCCCTCCGGGTCGCYGGCCATCCGGCGCTGGAGCATCGAGCGGGTAATCGGGCTGCGCCGCGAATGCCAGTGGCATCCACAGCAACAGAGCCGCAAGCAAAGACAGCGAATGACTCTTCATCTGAGCGCTCCTTATGCCGTCTTGATCAACTCAATCCTGATCGCACATTTTTTATAATCAGTCTGCTTGGAGATGGGATCCGTCGCATCGAGTGTGACCTTGTTGATCAACTTGTTGGCATCGAAGAACGGCACAAAGACCAAGCCTTGTGGTGGTTTGTTACGCCCTCGGGTTTCGATGCGCGCACGCATCTCACCGCGTCGACTGATCAGTTTCACTTCGCTGCCTCGACGGGCATTCAAGGCTTGGGCATCGGCCGGGTGCATGTAGACCAACGCGTCAGGGACTGCCTTATGAAGTTCCTCGACACGCTGAGTCATCGACCCGGTGTGCCAGTGTTCTAGCACTCGTCCGGTGCTCAACCAGAATGGGAACTCCGCGTCGGGGGATTCCGCCGGGGGCTCATAGGGCAGCGCGAAGATAATCGCCTTCTTGTCGGGGTAACCGTAGAACTGCACACCGCTGCCCTTCTCCACGTAAGGGTCATAGCCTTCGCGGAAACGCCAGCGGGTTTCCTTGCCCTCGACCACGGGCCATCGCAATCCACGCTCGGTGTGATAGAGATCGAACGGGGCGAGGTCATGACCGTGTCCACGGCCAAATTGGGCATATTCTTCGAACAGTCCTTTTTGCAGGTAAAAACCAAAATCCCGGGCCTCGTCGTTTTTGTAGCCTGCCGCCATCTGATCAAGCGGAAATTGATCGACCTGTCCGTTCTTGAACAACACCTCGTACAGGGTTTTGCCCTTGTACTGCGGTGAGGCAGACAATAATTCCTCGGACCAGACCTCATCGGTTTTAAAGCGCTTGGAAAACTCGACCAGTTGCCAGAGATCCGACTTGGCGTCACCCGGTGCCGAAACCAATTGGTGCCAGAACTGCGTACGTCGTTCCGCGTTGCCGTAAGCCCCCTCTTTCTCGACCCACATCGCGGTGGGCAGAATCAGATCGGCCGCTTGGGCCGAGACGGTGGGATACACATCCGAGACAATCACGAAGTTCTCGGGGTTGCGCCAACCCGGCAGCACTTCCTGCATGATGTTGGGGCCGGCCTGCATGTTGTTGCTGGCCATCGTCCAATACACATTGAGCACGCCGTCCTTGAGCATCCGGCTCTGCTGCACGGCATGGAACCCGACTTTTTCATTGATGGTGCCCGGCGGCAATTTCCAGATTTTCTCCGCCGTGGCGCGATGCTTGGGATTGGTGACCACCAGATCAGCGGGCAAGCGATGGGAGAACGTTCCCACTTCGCGCGCCGTGCCGCAGGCCGAGGGCTGGCCCGTCAGGGAAAAAGGACTGTTGCCCGGCTCGCTGATTTTTCCGGTCAGCAGGTGGATGTTGTAAATCAGGTTATTCGCCCAGACGCCCCGCGTGTGCTGGTTAAAGCCCATGGTCCAGAAGGAAACCACCTTGCGCTTCGGGTCGGCATACAGCTCAGCCAAGGCCTTGAGACGCTCGGCCGGCACGCCGGTTTCCTTGGCGGTGCGCTCAAGGGTGTAAGGTTTTACGAATGCCGCGAATTGCTCAAAGTCGATGTCACTCCAGGTGTTCGCCTTGGCCGCATTTTGGGCCTTCATCTCCAGCGGGTTATCGGAACGCAGGCCGTAGCCGATGTCATCCGTACCTTTGGCAAACTTGGTGTGTTTGCTGACAAAGTCTTTGTTGACCGAGCCGCTTTCAATGATGTGGTTGGCAATGTAGTTAAGGATGAACAGGTCTGTCTGTGGCTTGAACACCATGGGAATGTCGGCCAACTCAAAACTGCGATGCTCGAACGTCGACAGTACGGCGACCTTGACGTTGGGCTGACTCAATCGGCGATCCGCCACCCGACTCCAAAGTATCGGGTGCATCTCCGCCATGTTTGAACCCCACAGCACGAACGCATCGGTGACTTCTATATCGTCATAACACCCCATCGGCTCATCCATACCGAACGTGCGCATAAAGCCCATGACCGCCGAGGCCATGCAATGACGCGCATTGGGGTCAATGTTATTGGAGCGAAATCCAGCCTTCATCAACTTGTTGGCCGCGTACCCTTCCCAGACGGTCCACTGACCTGATCCGAACATGGCGATGGACTCGGACCCTTTGTTTTTTATCGCTTCCTTGAACTTCAACTCCATGACATCAAACGCCTGATCCCAGGACACCGGTTGAAACTCGCCTTGCTTGTCATACTGCCCATTGGTCATGCGCAATAGCGGTTGGGTCAGGCGATCAACGCCGTACATAATCTTCGACAAGAAGTAGCCTTTGACGCAGTTCAGCCCGCGATTGACCTCGGCTTTCACATCACCATGAGTGGCGACCACCCGATTGTCCTTGGTCGCTACCATGACGCTGCACCCGGTACCGCAAAATCGACAAGGTGCTTTATTCCAGTCCAGGGCCACCCGGTCTTCTTCGGTGATCAGGTTGCTGGCGGATGTAAACACCGGGAGCCCCGCCGCCGCTGCGGCGATCCCGGCAGCCTGGGCTTTGACAAACTCGCGTCGAGTCATAGGCATGTGCTTTCTCCCGTCACATCGAGAATCTCGTGATAAACGAGGGCGGCATTGAGCACGCCCGGCAAGCCGTTGATCTCACTGATGCGTTGGGAAATCTCACTTTCTTCCTCCATCTCCAGCACTACCACCAGCTTGCCGGCGGAACTTTCCTGGTGCAGTTCAACGCCTTCGAGCAAGCGCAAGTTGGCTTTCACTGCCTCGAACAATTCAGGGTGGGCAAGCACCACCAGGCTGGCAATATGCAGCGTCTTTTCCATGACCCGTACTCCCCGTCTTTTGCTAAAGATGGACAACGATCAATGAGGTGAACCAGGAGGGCCGAGCAGCATTTGCAGAAACCAGACAAAGAAACCGTAACCACCCACTATCGACACCGACAGCAGTGGGAAGAGAACGACAATCAGGAAAAAGAACAGACGGGTTTCTTTGCGCGCTTGCTGGGTAGTGTCATCCGCTGATGGCATGGTTATCGCTCCTGCCAAACTTTGAGCTTCAGCCTAGATGACTTGCTTGGCGAAATCCATGATTCAGATCAACGGCGGGGTGGTAGCGCTTCAATTAACATTTCGAAGCGCCGGAGAATGATTAACAATAACTTACCATTCTTGTTTATCAGATCAGTTAACGCTCAAGTTTTGCCAATTTCATAGTCACGCAACTTGTTGGCAATAGTGGTGTGAGAGACCCCCAAGCGCTTACCCAGCAACCGACTGCTGGAATGCTCGGAATACAACCGCTCCAACACTGCTTTCTCGAAACGCCCGACGATTTCGTCGAGCCCGCCCTCCAGCGAAAAATCGCCAAGCGGCTGACGCACACCGTATTCCGGCAGACGAATATGTTCGGCCTTGACCGTCCCGCCCTCACACAATGAAACCGCCTGGAACAACACGTTTTCCAATTGCCGGACATTGCCCGGCCAGTTGTAATGACTGAGCCGTTCCATCGCCGCCGGCGCCAGTTTCGGCAACGGGCAACCGATCTGCCGACTGGCTTGATCGAGGAAGTGCTCCACCAACGGCGTCAAACCATCGAGGCATTCACGCAGTGGCGGAATGTGCAGCGAAAGTACGTTCAACCGGTGATACAAATCCTGGCGAAACTCGCCACGCGCGCATAGTTCGGACAAGTCCACCTGGGTCGCGCAGATCACCCGCACATCCAGATAAACCTCTTCATCGCTGCCTACACGACGGAAGCAACCGTCCTGCAGAAAGCGCAGCAATTTCACCTGCAAGCGCGGGCTCATTTCCCCCACGCCATCGAGAAACAGCGTACCGCCCGCCGTCAGCTCCAGCAGCCCCAACTTACCTTCAGCGCGCGCACCTTCGAAGGCGCCGGGGCCGTAGCCGAACAACTCGGTCTCAGCCATCGACTCCGGCAAGCCAGCGCAGTTGAGTGCCATCAATGGAGATTGCCCGCGCGGGCTGGCCAAGTGACAGGCGCGCGCCAGCAACTCTTTACCGGTGCCGGTTTCGCCTTCGATCAAAAGCGGAGCATCCAGCGGCGCCATGCGCCGGGCTTCGCGCACCACCGCAGCCATCACTTTCGAGCTTTGGAAAATGCTGTCGAACCCGCGCAGCTCCTGCTTGCGCACGTTGTAGATGCGCTCACCCACCCGGTCGGCGCGGTGCAGCGTCAGTACCGCACCGGCCATGGCTTCGCTGTCGTCATGCTCCGATTGCAGCGGCGCGATGTCGGCCAGAAACACGTCGCCCTTGACCTTGACCCGCAGCCCGTTGATGCGCGACTTGTTGGCCCGCACCAGTTCCGGCAAATCGAAATCCTCGGCGTAACGCGACAGCGGAATCCCCGGCACCTCATCCACCCGTACCCCGAGCAACTGCGCCGCCGCCCGATTTGCCGCGACGATGGAGCCGCCCATGTCGATCGACAACACCGGAAACTCCAAGGCGCCGAGCAAGGCATTGAGCTCCATGTGCCGACGCTCGCTGGGCATCAGCCCTACACGCTTGACGCCAAATACCCCGGCAATCGATTCGAACTTCGGTCGCAGGGCCTGGAACTGAATGTTGATCAGGTTCGGGCAATGCAGGTAGATCGCATTGCCATGCTCACCGCCGACCTCGCCACGGGCGACGTTGATCCCGTATTCCACCAGCAAGTTGAGAATGTCGCGCAGGATACCGATGCGGTTCTGGCAGTGGACTTTGATACGCATATAAATGGCCCGAAAAACGATAAATGAGGTCAATGCCTGTGTGCACTCACTGTAGGAGC
>NZ_JBFULH010000010.1:0-52868 GCF_056400445.1 Pseudomonas sp. P5_B2
GCTTCATTTCCAGCACCACATTGACGGCCTGGTAGAACAAACCACGTTCAACCGTGTTGTCGTTGTACTGCAGGAACATTTCTACGGCCTCTTTCGCCTCTTCATATTGCTGCAAGGCGAGATAGATCAGCAGCTTCAACTCCAGGATCGTCAGCTGGCCCCACGCCGTGTTGTCGTCGAATTCGATGCCGATCAAGCTGGTGATGTCGGTGTAGTCGTCCAGCTCACTTTCCACCAGACGTTCAACCAGCGATTGCAGTTCTTCTTCGTCGAGGCGATGCAGGTTGAGGATATCAGCGCGGAAGAACAGCGCTTTGTTGGTGTTATCCCAGATCAGATCGTCCGCAGGATAGATTTCCGAGTAGTCCGGCACCAGTATGCGGCACGCCTTTGCGCCGATATGCTCATAGACCGCCATGTACACTTCCTTGCCCATGCCTTTCAGAATGCCGAACAAGGTCGCGGCTTCCTCGGTGTTCGAGTTTTCACCCTGGCCAGAGAAGTCCCACTCCACGAATTCGTAATCCGACTTGGCACTGAAGAAGCGCCACGACACCACGCCGCTGGAGTCGATAAAGTGCTCGACGAAGTTGTTCGGTTCGGTCACCGCATGCCCTTCAAACGTCGGCTGGGGCAGGTCATTGAGGCCTTCGAAACTACGGCCCTGCAACAGTTCGGTCAGGCTGCGTTCCAGCGCTACTTCCAGGCTCGGGTGCGCGCCGAACGAGGCGAACACACCGCCGGTGCGCGGATTCATCAACGTGACGCACATCACCGGGAATTCCCCTCCCAGGGACGCATCTTTCACCAACACGGGAAATCCTTGCTCTTCCAGTGCCTGAATACCGGCCAGTATCCCGGGGTACTTCGCCAGTACCTCGGCCGGCACATCCGGCAATGCAAATTCACCTTCGATGATTTCGCGTTTTACCGCGCGCTCGAAGATTTCCGACAGGCACTGCACCTGGGCTTCGGCCAGCGTGTTACCGGCACTCATGCCGTTGCTCAGGAACAGGTTTTCAATCAGGTTGGACGGGAAATACACCACTTCGCCGTCCGACTGGCGTACGTACGGCAGCGAGCAGATGCCGCGCTCTTCATTGCCCGAGTTGGTATCGATCAGATGGGAGCCACGCAGCTCGCCGTCGCGGTTGTAAACCTTTAGGCAGTACTCGTCGAGAATTTCGGTTGGCAGCTCATCTTTACGGCCAGGCTTGAACCAGCGTTCGTCCGGGTAATGCACAAACGGCGCGTTGGCGATGTCTTCGCCCCAGAACTGGTCGTTGTAGAAGAAATTGCAGTTGAGCCGCTCGATAAACTCGCCCAAGGCCGACGCCAGCGCGCCTTCCTTGGTCGAACCCTTGCCGTTGGTAAAGCACATCGGCGAATGCGCATCGCGGATGTGCAGCGACCACACGTTGGGCACGATATTGCGCCACGAGGCGATTTCAATCTTCATGCCCAGGTCCGCCAGAATGGCCGACATATTGGCGATGGTTTGCTCCAGCGGCAGGTCCTTGCCCGCGATATAGGTGCTCGACTCTGAGTTAGCAGCTGGCATCAACAACGCCTGGGCATCGGCATCGAGGTTTTCGACCTCTTCGATCACAAATTCAGGCCCGGCTTGCACCACTTTTTTCACGGTGCAACGGTCGATGGAACGCAGGATGCCTTGGCGGTCCTTGTCGGAGATGTCCGCCGGCAACTCGACCTGAATCTTGAAAATCTGGTTGTAGCGGTTTTCCGGATCAACAATGTTGTTCTGCGACAGGCGGATGTTTTCCGTGGGAATGCTGCGAGTATCGCAGTACAACTTCACGAAATAAGCCGCACACAAAGCCGATGACGCCAGAAAGTAGTCGAACGGACCCGGTGCCGAGCCATCACCCTTGTAGCGGATAGGTTGGTCGGCCACTACTGTGAAGTCATCGAACTTTGCTTCAAGCCGAAGGTTGTCGAGAAAGTTGACCTTGATTTCCATGGGGGATTACCAGAATAACGGGCTAGACGAATTGGCCGCCATTATCCGGCTTTTCAGGCGTATGTCTTGCGGGCGTCTTACTATATGTCCACGCCGGCGATGGATGGGTCAGTCGAGGATCAGGTGCGGCAAAAACCGGCTCGAATCCTTGGTGATCAAACTGTTGTCTTCCCGCACACAAATACCGGCTGCCTGATCGCCAATTACCCACGAGCCAATTAGCGTATAGCTGTCGCCAAACCTGGGCAGCGGCGCGAATTCCTGAAGGATAAACGGCGCGTCAGTGTAGGGGCCATCCTCTTTCACGATCAGGCCATCGGCGGTTTGCAGTTCGATGTTGGCGCCTTCGCGGGAAAAGAACGGTTTGCGCACCCAACCCTTGGGCACCGCTTTATTCGGTTCGGTATCCAGGTGCGCCGCGAGCAGGTTGGGGTGACCTTTGTTGAATTCCCACAGCAACGGCAGGATGCCCTTGTTGGAGATAATGGATTTCCAGGCCGGCTCGAAAAACTGCGTATCGCTCTGGGCAATCGCGGCGCCAAAGGGCTCGTGGAAAATGAATTCCCAGGCGTGCAGTTTGAACAGGTGCGGGATCCAGCGATCCTCAAGGTCGACGAAGCGTCCGTCACTGGTCAGGCCGATGTCTTCGATATCAATGTGTCGCGATTCGATGCCGACTTTCTCGGCGACCAGCCGCAGGTAATCAGTGGTGCCTTTGTCTTCGACCGAGTGTTTCATCGAGGCGAAATAGAACGGCTGCTTGAGCTGCAGTTGAGCAAAGGCTTGATGCAGTTTGGTGTCGATGCTGTTGAACTGGTCGGCGTTCCTGGGCAGCAAACCACGTTCGATGCATTGCTCCAGCCAGCCCCATTGAAATGCAGCGGCCTCATACAGGCTGGTCGGCGTGTCGTAGTTGAGTTCCAGCAACTTGGCCGGCCCGGTGCCGTTGTAGGAGAAATCCATGCGCCCATACAGGTGCGGGTGGCCTTCGAGCCATGACGTGCGAATCATGTCGTAGAACGCCGGGGGAATACTCAGGCGTTCAAGCAATTCCTCGTTCTGCACCACCCGGGCCACCAGGTCCATGCACATCTCATGGATTTCGGTGGTCGGATCTTCCAGGTCGTTTTCGATCTGCTTGAGCGTGAACTGGTAATACGCGCTCTCGTCCCAGTAAGGTTCGCCTTCGATAGTGTGAAATAGAAAACCGAGACCTTCGGCGGTTTGTTTCCAGTCATGACGCTCTGCGCAGTGGATTTTCTTCATGGCCTGGTTTCCTTAACTGCTCGACCCGCCGCCCCAGCCGCTGCGCGCACTGGCTTTGCTGCCGAAACCGCCACGCGACGTCGACGAGGCTGCGGAAATCGGCTTGCTGGCCGATTTGCTGATGGACGTGCTGTACCCGTCGCCGTATTTCGCCTGGTTGGATCGGCTAAACGTTGAACCGCTGGCAATGCGTTGGTTGAGCGTTGAATTGCTGTAGTTACCGCGATTATCGCGGTAGCGGTACACGGGCTTGGAGTAATAGCTGTTGCGGTTGTTGCTCAGCATGTTGCCGATCAACAATCCGGTCAGCAGGCTACTGGTGGAGAAGCCCGAGCCACCGGTGTTGGCTTCCGAGGCGGGCAGTTGCGCCTTGGCGGCGTCAACCTGGGATTGCGTCACCTGGCCATCGGCTGTGAGCTCGAAGCCGCCGAGCTTGGGGATGAACTTGCCGGCCGAGTCCTGCTGGCACCAGTCGGCGACGAAGTCGGCATCGCAATCAGCCTGGTTGTCATACACCGGCGCAATACGGCGATGCTCGGCCATGGCACTCATGTAGGCGTCCGAGCAGACATCCACCGGGAGTTTTTCATCGGCGCATTGTTGAACGGACTGAAAATTGTACTGCTTCTGCACCGGGTAGGTTTTTTCCGTTGGCCCGCAACCGGATATCGCCATGGCGACCGATGCGGCCAGCGAGAGCTGAACGTACTTGCTTCGTTTCATCGGGGGCTCCGCTGTGCAATCAATTCTGGGAAGGGGTCATGCATGCGGCATTCAACATGCCGACGCTGATGGCCACTGCCGCGACATAGATGCCCGCAGCTATCTCACCTTTTTTGATGCGCTCCGAGGTGCCCTTCATTACCAGGCTGGTCGTCAGGAACGACAGCAGTTGTACAAACGCCGCGATCACCGCCCAGACGACGAAGTCGAGGAGGCTGATCGAATAGGCAATCACATTACTGGCGGGAATAGCGAAGCCGATGATGGCGCCACCCAGCGCAATCGCCGCCGCCACATTGCCCGAACGGATCAGTTCGAATTCCTTGTGCGGTGTGATGCGGGTGTAGATGAACTGAAACAGCGCGAACAGCACGGCAGCGCCGAGGATGTACGAAATAAACCCGAGCACAGCCGCCGGGTTCAAGGAGATGGAGAGTGCTTCTAGCATGGACGTCTTCCTTGTTAAAAAATGTTCAGGTCAGTGGTGTACAGCGAGATGCCAAGCGACGTGCTCAAACTGATGGTGCCTTCGGCGTCTTCTTCGACGGAAAACAGCAGGAATTCCCGGCGATCGGTCAGGCCGGTTTCGCGGGCGTACAGCATCGACCGGTGCTCGATGCTGTAGGACTCATCCGGATTTTTCAGCTGTTCGCTGAGCGCCACCAGTTCTGTCTGGCCATTCTCGGTGCCCCATTCGCGGATGTATTCGACACCGTTGTGGGTGTAGGTCGGCAGCCCGATCGGGCTTTGCGGGCCGGCCAGCCGACGCAGTTCCGCTTCGCTGCTGATGGTGATGTAACTGAGGTAATTGAACAGGATCACCGACTCGACCTGTCCGTCGATAGCGCCGGTAGTGTGCACTTGCAGCCAGTAGTCTTCATCGTTCATGTAATAGCGGGACAGCCAGGTCGACTGCCCGAGATCGATGCTCCCGGCGCTCCAGATCTGCTGGGAACCCGGGATCGTCACCGTGGTGTTGCCGTCGAGCAACAACCTCAGGCTGGAGTCGAACATTACGCTCTTGCCCGATGCCAGACCCAGCGGGCCGGTGACCGGCGGCGTGTCGTTGGCGGTCCATTTCGACGGGGTGTTTGTGTCCGTCTTCGGAGCCTCAAGCCCCAGCAACTGTTTAAACCATCCCATTGGAAATTTCCTTCAGGCGTGCGGAGGCGATTCGATCGCTTCGGCCTCGAGTGTTCAAGTGCGCTTACCGGGCGGCATTAAATCTGCCGCGTGGCGCGGATAAAAGTACTTTGGCGGCAATGAATCCGGCGAATGCCCCGAACAGATGGCCTTCGAATGAAATGCCCCGTCGAGGTAAAAAGCCAAAAATCAGGCCGCCATACAACAGGGCAACAACGCCCGCCGTGATCAGGTTGCTCCAGCTCTTCTGGAACCAGGCGCGCGACAGAATGTACGCCCACAGCCCGAATACCCAGCCACTGGCGCCGATGTGTACGCCTGCAAACCCGAACAGCCAGACCAGCGAGCCGCCCAGTAAAAGAATGATGGCGCTGACGGCCATGAACCGATTGAGCCCTTCGACCATCACCAGCGTACCCAGTATCAAAAAGGCCACGAGGTTGGCGCTCAGGTGCGAGAAGGACGCGTGCAAAAAAGGTGAAGTGACGATGCCGAGCAGTCCGTTCACGGTTCTCGGGATCAGGCCGAATGCCATAAGGCTGTAGCCGGTCGCGGCATTGATCACTTGCAGTGCGATCATGAAGATGGCCAGACCGGCGATTATCTTGAAACCCTTTAGGGCATCCATCCTTGACCTCGGATCTACAAAAAAGAAGGGCGATGAATTGAGTCAGTTAAGGTGATCAACCTGTGGGAGCGGGCTTGCTCGCGAAGGCGGTGTGTCAGTCAGYAAAAATGCTAACTGATGCATCGCCTTCGCGAGCCAGCCCGCTCCCACAATGTTGCCGGGTCGATTACTCGGCCGATTTTTGCTTCAGGCGTTCCAGGATCGCGTTGGCGCTGCCTTCGTTCGGCGTGATGCCGGCTTCGCGTAGTTTGCGCTCCAGGTCGTTGCCGGTCGATGCGTCAGCCAGTTCGTCCTGCGCTTGCAGTTCCGCGGCGCGTTGCTGCTGCTTGGCCTGCAAACGGTTCAGTGTGCCGACGGCGGTTTCCAGCTTGCCGTTGGCGCCGCCGCTGGCGATGGAGGCGCTGACCTGGGCTTTCTGTACGCTATCGCGCGCCTTGGCCATGTCTACTTGCTGGCGCAGGCTTTTGATGCGGGCTTCGGCCTTGGTGATGTCTTTGCGCATGCTGTCCGCGTAACCACCGAATTCAGTGGCCTGCTTTTGCTCGACGTCGAGTTCGTTGGTCAGGGTCGAAATCGCTTCGGCCACTTCCAGCGCCAGGTCTTCGCGGTTGGCCTGGATCGCGGCCATGGCCTTGGATTCCAGATCCTTGATTTTGGCGTTGTACTCGTTGACGCGGTCGGCCGACAGTTTGTGCTTGGCCATGATGGTGACCAGCTCACGCTTGGCATTGGCCAGCGCGCTGTCAGCATCGCGAATTTCCTGGTCGAGGATGCGCAGGGCCTGTTGGTCGACGATTGATTCGCCCACTTCGGTGGCGCCGCCGCGCAACGCGGTGAACAACTTGCTCCAGATGGACTGAGTCATGGGATCTTCCTTTCCTGATAATTACTTGAAGAAGCGTTCGAAGGCTTCGATGGCACGCTGGACGTTGTCGACCAGGGTTTTCACCTCGGTCACCACGTTGGTCAGGCTGGAGTCGGAACTCAGCGCGCCGAACATGTTGTAAACGACTTGGCCGTTGGGCATAGACTCGATACCGATCGAGGACAGCGGGAACATTTCCCGGCTGCGCAGCACGGCATCGTTGAAGGCCGGCACGTCGTTGATGGACTCGACGTCAACCAGGACGGTGTCGACGATGATCTGCTCACCGGCGATAGCGATGTGGATGGGTAGACCGCCAAACTCGTTCATCTCCAGCCTCAGGCTGGGTTCGGCGCTCTGGATCAGAGAAAGCGTGATCTCTTGCGACACCACCTCATCCAGCGCCTTGAGGGCATTGAAAAGGCTATCGATGTTCCAGTTGCTGCTTGCGCTCATGTAATTCTCCGACATGAATGAGCCAGCCAGAATCGGTTGGCGTAGCTGTTGTTCCAGCTGCTTGAGCAAGCTTCGGTTTTCCGGAAGCACCCAAGTTTCGTGTTTCACATAGCCGGCGGCTGCCAGGCCAGCACGCATCTGCTTCATGTAGAAGCTTGATGGTTTCTTCACGGACGGTTTCGAACGCTCTCCCTTGGGGCTCTTTGAAATAACAGCAGGCTCGCGAGACGAGTCTGACGGGGAGCGGCTTTTCATGGGGTGACTCCGTTGTGCGCATCTCACGCGTGAGCAACCGTACAGCCAACGAAGTACACCAGCAATGACTCACGCGTGAGATTTTGTTACCGCAAGCGAAAAGGCCCGCAGCAAGGCGGGCCTGTGGTGTTTCAAGGTGTTGCTCAGCTTTTGGCGAAGGCCAGCATGTCCGCATTCACCTGCTCTTTATGGGTATCCGTCAGTCCATGCGGAGCCCCTGGGTACACGATCAGTTGGGCATGTTCGATCAACCGCTTACTCTCCAGACCCGCAGCCTGAATCGGCACAATCTGGTCGTCATCGCCATGGATGATCAAGGTCGGCACATCGAATTTCTTCAGGTCTTCGCGAAAATCGGTTTCCGAGAAGGCCTTGATGCTGTCCAGGGTGTTCTTGTGACCGCCCATCATGCCTTGCATCCAGAACGAGTCGATCAACCCTTGCGAGGACGTGGCGCCAGGACGGTTGAAGCCGAAAAACGGGCCGCTGGCGACGTCCTTGTAGAGTTGTGAACGGTCGGCGATGGACCCGGCACGGATACCGTCAAACACTTCAATCGGCAAGCCTTTGGGGTTGGTGTCGGTTTTCAGCATCAAGGGCGGTACCGCGGAAATCAGCCCAGCCTTGGCCAAACGTTGAGTGCCGTGGCGACCGATGTAGCGGGCGACTTCGCCACCACCCGTCGAGAAGCCAAAAAGGATTACGTCCTTCAGGTCTAGGTGTTCGATCAATTCTGCCAGGTCATCGGCGTAATGATCCATATCGTTGCCGTCCCACGGCTGGCTCGACCGGCCATGGCCCCGACGATCATGCGCGATGGCCCGGAAACCGTTGTTGGCAAAGTGCAGCATCTGCGATTCCCAACTGTCGGCGCTCAAGGGCCAACCGTGGCTGAACACCACCGGTTGTCCGTTGCCCCAGTCCTTGTAATAAAGCGTATTGCCTTCGCGAGTCGTCAGAGTAGCCATGTCGATGATCTCCAGTGAGGTGCGTGGGTCGTACGTTTAATTGCGGGTCAGGAACTCGTTTGTGGACACCACGCTGGCATAGGCAAAACCTAGGGCCGACATGAATGCGGCATGGACGTGGGCCGCCGGCACCGTCACACCGTTAAACTCGAGGTCACGTGAGGCACAGGCATCATGGATCACCGTAACGGTGTAGCCGAGGTCGTTGGCGGCACGGGTGATGCCGTCGACGCACATGTGGCTCATGCTGCCGACCACCACCAGTTCCTTGATTTCTTGCTCATCGAGGATCGACTTTAGTTCAGTTTCGCGGAACGAGTTGACGAAGTGCTTGAGGACGACAGGCTCGTTGGCGTGGTTGAGCACTTTGGGGTGCAACTTCGCGCCTTCGGAACCGGGGGTGAAGAACGGTGCTGCTTCGGAGGTGAATTCGTGGCGGATGTGCACCACCGAATCACCGGCCTCACGAAAGGCCTTGAGCAGACGAACGGCGTTATCCGCAGCGGCGTCGGCGCCGGCCAGCGGCCATTTGCCTTGTGGGAAGTAGTCGTTTTGGATATCAACTACGATGAGTGCTTGCTTGGCCATGATTGTGTCCTCGAAGTGCGGGTTGGGTGTGGAATGAAGTATTGGGTTTAGCTGGCCGTTCGAGGATTGGCCGCACCGACAATAGAAGGGGGAAAACTGACAATGGATCTAGAAAGGCCTATCGCCGAACTGGGCGTGCTGATTTATCCCGGCGCGCAGATGGCGGCGGTGCATGGGCTGACGGACCTGTTCGGGGTGGCCAACCGGATCGCCGCCGAGCATCAGGCTGCGCGGTTGCCGCTGCTGCGGGTCAGCCATTGGCAGGTGGAGGGCGATCAGTCCCCGGTTCGGGTGTTCGACAGTCATTCCGCGCCGGACTCGTCCTTGGTGGCCGTGTTGATCCCGCCGTCGATTTCCAGTTTTTACGCCGGTCAGGTGCCGCTGGCGTTGCTCCAATGGGTCCGTCAGCAACACGCTCGCGGCGCGATCTTCGGTGGGGTCTGCGTGGGCTCGATTCTATTGGCCGAAAGCGGCCTGCTCGATGGACGTAGCGCCACCACACACTGGACGTCAGCCAAAGCCTTCGCCGAGCGCTATCCGAAGATCAAGCTCAAGGCCGATACGCCGATTGTCGACGACGGCGACTTGATCACCACAGCCGGGCTGATGGCCTGGTCGGAGTTGGGGTTGCGCCTGGTCGACCGTTTGCTGGGGCCGAGCATTGCGACAGGCACGGCGCGGTTCCTGGTGGTGGAACACAGCGACAGTGCAAGCGAGTGCGGCAGCAACTTTTCACCGATTCTCAGTCATGGCGATGCGTCGATTCTCAAGGTCCAGCACTGGCTGCAAAGTACCGGGGCGACCGACGTGTCGCTGACGGCCATGGCCGATCGGGCAGGGCTGGAAGAGCGCACGTTCCTGCGTCGGTTCCGCGCGGCGACCGGGCTCAAGCCTACCGAATACTGCCAGCACCTGAGAGTCGGCAAGGCGCGAGAAATGCTTGAGTTCACCAACGGCACCATCGATCACATTGCCTGGACCGTGGGGTACCAGGACCCGAGTGCGTTTCGGGCGACGTTCAAGAAGATTACCGGGCTGGCGCCGAGTGATTACCGAACGCGGTTTGGTGTGTCGCCGGTGGCTGCAACCCGCTAGCCGCAGCAACTCTTAGCCCCTGTGGGAGCCAGCCTGCTGGCGATAGCAATCTGTCAGTTACATTAGTGTTTGAATGTACTGCCGCCATCGCCAGCAGGCTGGCTCCCACAGAGGTAGGTGGTGAGTATGAATCGTGCAAAATGCAGGAGATGAATCGACAGTCGTGCAGAATAAAACAGGCCAGATGCCATTAGCGTTTGAGCAACCATCTGATTTAGCAGTGGTTTATTTCGCGCCCCGTTTGGCCTGATCTCTGCACCCCTGCTACTACACTCATCAAACGCCATTGAAGGGGGACGCATGACCCCAACAAACCGAAAAAAACTGGTGGTCGCCCATTCYGTGCACCCCGATGCGCCACAGCATGAAGTCGAAACCAACCGCGCCCTGGCCCGTTGGCTGGCGCAGATTCTGGGGCTTAAATACGGCGGTAGTTTTGATCAGGCACTGCATAACGGACGCGACCTTTATGTGCTGCCGACCCAGACGCTGGTAGGTGTGGCTGCTGCCCGGCAAGTGGGCGTAAGCGGGCCGGAAGATTTTTGGGGCGGTTATGTCGACCACGATTTCATCTGCACCAAAGCCATCAGCCATGGCTTGCGCAACAAAAATGCTTACGCGCCGCAAGGCTGGTCACCGCTGTTTTCCGAGCGGGTGCGCAACGTGGTGCTCGATGGCCTCAGCGTGTTTTCTCTCGATGATGCGCGACCCGCGGCCGAACACCTGCTTTACAACGGCCCGATCCGTCTCAAGCCCGTACACGCTTGCGCCGGACGCGGCCAGGAAGTGGTCGAAAGTCTCGACCGGTTCGACGCCATCCTCGCCAGACCCGACGCCAGCAAGCTGTTCACCGAAGGCGTGGTACTGGAACAGGATCTGGAAAATGTGATTACCCACAGCGTCGGCCAGAGTTTTATCGGCGACACCGTGCTGAGTTACTGCGGTGAGCAATACTTGATTGAAGACGGGCAGGGCGAGCAGGTGTATGGCGGTTCCAACCTGCTGGTGGTGCCAGGGTATTACGAGGATCTGCTCAAGCTGCCATTGCCTGACGATGTGCGGTTGGCGATTCAGCAGGCGCAGGTGTTCGACAGCGCGGCGGATGAGGCCTATCCGGGCTTCTACGCCTCGCGGCGCAACTACGACATCGCCCAGGGCTTGGACAGCGACGGCAAACAACGCAGTGGTGTGCTGGAACAATCCTGGCGCATGGGCGGTGCCAGTAGCGCAGAAGTGGCGGCGTTGCAGAGCTTCGTCAACGATCCGGGGATGCGCGCGATTCGCGTGTCTTCGGTGGAAACTTATATCGATCAACCGCTACCTGCGGACGCCATCGAGGTGTACCGTGGCCCCGCAGAAAACGGTGACTTTCTACTCAAGTACGTAATGGTTAAATCCTATGACGGCTAGAAGCGAAACCATTCAGATCGACATCGACGATGAACAGATGAGCGGGACTTTTCTCAGCCCCAAATCGAAGGTTCCCGGCGTGCTGTTTGTGCACGGTTGGGGCGGCAGTCAGGAACGGGATCTGGAGCGGGCCAAAGGCATCGCGGGTCTGGGTTGCGTGTGCCTGACGTTCGACTTGCGCGGCCACACTGGCGGTACTGGAATCCCGCTGACCCGAGTCACCCGTGAAGACAACTTGCGCGACCTGTTGGCGGCATATGATCGCTTGCTCGCGCACCCAGCGCTCGACACATCGGCCATCGCCGTGGTCGGCACCAGCTATGGCGGGTATCTGGCCTCGATCCTGACGTCATTGCGTCCGGTGCGTTGGTTGGCGTTGCGGGTGCCGGCGCTGTACCGCGACGATCATTGGCACACGCCCAAACGTGACCTGGACAAGATTGATCTGCGCGATTACCGCAGCACGTTGATCCGCGCCGACAGCAACCGGGCGCTGCATGCCTGTTCGAATTTCACCGGTGATGTGCTGCTGGTTGAATCCGAAACCGACGACTATGTGCCCCACGCGACCATCATGAGTTACCGCGCAGCCTGTCAGCAGACCCACTCGCTGACCCACCGGATTATCGACGGTGCCGATCACGCCTTGAGTGAGCCTGTTTCACAGCAGGCATACACCTCGATCCTGGTGGACTGGATTACCGAAATGGTGGTGGGTGAGCGGTTGAGCATTATTCAATCGACTTGAGATTAGCAGTGCTCATTCGGCCATTCGCGAGCAAGTCGTCGCACCGTCGCTCCCACATTTAACCGAATTCTTCTGGGAGAACTCTTAAATGTGGGAGCGACGGTGCGACGATTCGACTTGCTCGCGAAGGCGTCCTCACAGTGACCATAGATCATTTGGGTTTCTTCGATATCCGCAACGACTTGGCCTTAGCCTCCACCACCAAATACATCACCAACGTAATCAACAACGGCAAGATGAAGTAAATCGCCCGATACGCCAGCAACCCCGCCACCAGACTGCCCCGCGAAACCTCGTGTTGCAGCAACGCGACAAACACCGCCTCCAGCACGCCAAGCCCCGCCGGAATATGCGTGATGACCCCTGCAATGGCGCTGATCAACAACACGCCCAGCACCAGCGGATAGTCCAGCTTGCTCGGCAACAAAGTAAAAATCACCGCCGCCATCAACGACCAGTTCAGCGCCCCCAGTGCCAATTGCAGCACCGCCATGCGCAGTGACGGCAGGTTGATTTCCACCCCGCGAATGGCCCATTCCCGGCGCTTGGAAAATCGACAGGCCATCAGATAGCCCGCGCTCACCAGCAGCAACAACACGCCCACCCCTTGTAATGCGTCGCTGCTCAGTTTCCAGCCGGGCGGCATCCGCACCAGTCCGGTGCTGAACACCGCACCGGCAATCACCATGTAGCCAAACCAATTGGTCGCCAGGCTCAAGCCAAGGATTTTTGCGATGTTGCTCTTGCTCACCCCCAGCCGTGAATACAGCCGATAGCGCATGGCGATGCCACCCACCCAAGCACTCAGATTGAGGTTGAAGGCATAGCTGATGATCCCCACCGGCAGGATCTGTTTCCATGTCAGGTCCTGGCGAATGTAGGTGCGGCCGATCAGGTCGAAACAGGCGTACACCAGAAAACTCACTAGCGTCAGCCCCGAGGCAATGATCAGCGTGCGCACCTTGAAGTCGGCGAGGGTCTCGAAAACTTCGTTCCATTCGAGACGCTGGGCAAGCATCGTCAACAGGACGATCAGTGCCAGGAAAAACAGCATCGTCAACGGTCGTTTCCAGCGGCTCCATCGGGATTTTCCCGGGCGCTCGGCATGGTTGGTCGAGTGCGTTTCAGCGTGGGACATGTTGATCGCTCCCGGTCGGCTGGATAAAGGGTTTCAGGCGCGGCTTGTGTGCCGGCAGCCAACCCGCCCAAGCCGGGAWATGGCGTAGAAAGTGAAACACCAGAAAGCCGACCGTCATGTGCCAGATTCGTCCGCGCGGGGCCGTGTCGATGGACATGGCTTTGCAATGGTTGTCGCTCAGGTGTTCAAGGCGCTCGAACAGCGTGCGGTTGAATGCACGGTCGCGGATCAACACATTGGCTTCCAGATTCATGGACAGGCTCAACGGGTCGAGGTTGCTTGAGCCGACGGTGCTCCAGTCCTCATCGACCAGCGCGACTTTGCCGTGCAGCGGCCGCTCGCAATATTCGTGAATCTGCACGCCCGCCTTGAGCAAATAGTCATAGGTCATGCGCGCTGCGAGTTTGGCCACCAGCATGTCCGGTTGGCCTTGCAGAATCAGCCGCACTTCGACACCACGGCGCGCTGCATTGCGGATCTCGCGCAACAAGCGATAACCGGGAAAGAAGTAGGCATTGGCAATCACCACGCGGCGCTTGGCGCTGCGCAGCACCAACCGGTAAACCTCTTCGATATCGGTGCCATGGTCACCATTGTCGCGGTACACCAGCCGAACCTGGCCGTCATGATCGTTGACGGCCAGCTCCGAACGCCGTTGTCGACGTCGCTGCCACCAGTATTTGGCGCGGGCCGGGCGACCGCATTGCAGCAGCGCGAAGTGATGAATGTCGGCCACCGCCGGGCCTTGCACTTCAACGGAATAATCCTGCTTGGCCTCGGGGCCGAAGTCGCCCAAATGGTCGGCGGAAAAGTTGATCCCGCCGATGAAGGCAATCGTGCCGTCGACCACGACAATCTTGCGGTGCAGGCGGCGGAACCAGTTGGTGCGAATGCCCAGACGCTTAGGTGCCGGGTCGAATATCTGAATGTGCACTCCGGCTTCGCTCATCGCGGCCAGGAACCCGGTGCTTAATTCGCCGCAGCCAAAACCGTCGAGACTGGCGGTGACCCGCACACCGCGCCGGGCGGCTTCGATCAGCACTTGCTGCATCTCGTTGCCGACCTTGTCCTCGAACACAATGAACGTTTCCAAGAGGATTTCAGTCTTGGCCTGGCGCATGGCATCGAACACCCGTGGGAAATACGCCTCACCGTTTTCCAGCAACTCGACCCGGTTGTTGCCTTGCCAGCCATAGTTGACATCGACCACGGCGGGTTCGCCGGTGGTCGGAGCGGCCAGGTGTTCCACGCTGGTTTTTTCCATCGACGGGATGCTCATAGCTCGATCTCCACCGACAGCGGTGCGTGGTCGGAAAGGTGTGACCAGGGACGCGCCGCCAACACCTGCGGACGACTGGCCTTGAGGTTGCGAACGTAGATGCGGTCGAGTCGTAATGCCGGCATTCGCGCCGGAAAACTGCGCGCCGGCTTACCGTGATGTTCGGCGAACACTTCGCGCAGGCCACAGGGTTTGAGCAGACTATCGGCGCGCTGGCGCCAGTCATTGAAGTCTCCGGCAACGATTACCGGCGCATCGTCCGGCAGCTCTGCAAGGCGTCGGCTCAACAGTTTGAGCTGTTCGGTACGATGGGTTTCGCGCAGGCCCAGGTGCACGCAGATGGCGTGAATTTCCTGGCCGTCACCGGGCAGGCGCAGCACGCAATGCAGGATGCCGCGGTTCTCATGGCCGCTGATCGAAACGTCAAGGTTGTCGTGGCGAATGATCTGGAATTTCGACAGCAACGCATTCCCGTGATCGCCCGCCGGGTAGACCGCGTTGCGGCCATAGGCGAACTGCGGCCATAAAGTGTCAGCAAGGAATTCGTATTGCGGCACCGCCGGCCAGTTGCTGTAGCGCGTTGGGTGCTGTTCATGGGCGCCGTGGACTTCCTGCAAAAACACCACGTCGGCAGACACACTGCGCACCGCTTCGCGCAACTCCGGCAGGATGAAACGCCGGTTGAGCGCAGTAAAACCTTTATGCGTATTGACCGTCAGTACCGTGAAGCGGCGCACCGCAGTGACGGTTGGCGACGGCTCATCGGCTGCATCGAGCGGCTCGGGAATGTTCATGGCAGCACGCCTTCAGCGGCGGGTTCGCCGGGAGCAGTGGCGAGTTCGTTGTCGAGATGGAAGCGCTCAAGCAAGCGACGCGCGTCGAAAGGGGCGCGGACTTTGATGTCGTTTTCGAAATAACAAAACACCTCCCGGGATTTACGTGCCTTGGGCTTTTGTCGAGGGGCGATCAACTGAGGGTCGGACGGTTGCCGGCCGTGAACCCAGGCGTCGATCCGGTCGCCCCAGCGTTTCAGCGCCTGCGCGGTGTAACCGCTGGCATAGAGTTCTTCGGCACCGTGCAGGCGCAGGTAAACGAAATCGCTGGTGAGGTCTTCGCGGTATGGCCATTTGCCGGCCGTGTCGGCAATGACCAACGCGGCGTTGTAGCGTTTGAGCAGTCGGATGAACACCGGGTCGACAAAGCTTTCGTTGCGGATCTCCACGGCATGACGCACGGGTTTTTTCTTGTACGCCTTGAGGCTGGCATGGCCATTCAGGTGCGCATCATGTTGGCGGGCGAGGGCGGCAGCCTGCTGGGTATCATGGGGTAATTGTTCGAGGAAGCTTTCGAACAGCACGGCATCGAATTTGAAGTTTGGCGGGAATTGCCAGAGGATCGGGCCGAGTTTTTCCTTGAGCTCCAGCACCCCGGACGCGAAGAAGTTCGCGAGTGGGTGATGGATGTCCCGCAGGCGTTTGCTGTGGGTAATAAAACGCGGGGCTTTGACGCTGAAGACGAAGCCTGGCGGGGTGTCGGCGTACCACTCGGCGTAACGTTCCGGCCGTTGCAGGGCGTAAAACGATCCATTGATTTCAATGCTGTTGACCGCCCGTGACGCGAATTGCAATTCGCGCTTTTGGGTCAGTCCCTTGGGGTAGAAATCACCCCGCCAGGGCGTGTAGCGCCAGCCTGAAATACCAATATGTATCGCCGCCATGTCGCCTCCCGCCTGATGGTCTTCGCACCGCCCTGTCTTTTGATGACTGTGGAGAGTGGGAGAAAGTTTCTGCGGGGGTACGGACGGTAAACTCCACACAAATCAAATGTAGGAGTGAGCCTGCAATGCTCGAAGATTCGAGACATTCAAGGCTCTTAGCCGATCTGCGCTTGTCGACACGGCCGAAGACTGCGATCTTTCGCCGTATTACGACTTTTCAAAAGGAGCACTGCGTTTGCATCAGTTCAAGACTGCGATACTGCTGGCGCTACTGCTCATGACAGCTAGCGTCGGCCTGCAAGCGGCGGCGATACCGGGCGTGCCGGTGACCAGCGCCGCCGTGACGCCCCCGGCCCACCCGGAGCCGCTGGTACAGGGAGGTTTGCTGGGGGCGATCAGTTCGAGCATTGATGAAGTCGAGGGAAAACTCGATCTCGACGAAGAGCTGGTCGATGCCTGGCGGCTGCGCGCAGATCGCGCAGCCGATGAAGTCGATCAACTGGTCAATCATCCATCGGCGCGTTCCAGTTGGAGCGTGGCGGGGGATTTCCTGCTGTTGTCCGGTGTGTGGGCGGGCGTCTTTGCGTTACTCTGGCTGCTTGGCGGGCTGCTGGCCTCACGTCTGAGTCGGCACCGCTTGCTGCTCACCCGCGAACGCGGCCAGGCGGTGCTCGGTTATGCCTTGCCGTACAGCATTTCGGCGCTGGTTAGCCTGCCGTTGACGATCATTGTCAGCCATTACTTGCCAGTGTCGGCCGGCCGGGCCCTTGCGTTGTGTTTCGCCTACGCCACCAGCAGCGGCATTTTCGCCGCCTCGCTGGTGCTGACATTGGTGGTCTTGTTTAACTCTGGCCACAAGCGCCGGGCCGTGCAGATCCTTCGTCAATACAGCTCACGGCCGTTGTTTGTAATCGGCTTTCTGGTTGCCATCAGCGATGCCTTGACCAGCCCACAGATCGCCCGCCAGTTGGGCGGCAATCTCACCAGCAGTGTCGCGGTTTTGACCGGGCTGGGGGCCTCGATTGCTTTTGGAATGCTGGTGATCAAAATGCGTCGCCCGGTTGCTCATCTGATCCGCATTTTGCCGTTGGCCCAGCGCCTGAAACAGCCGGCACTGCGTGAGACGCTGCGGATTTTTTCCGGCTTGTGGTACTGGCCGATTCTGTTGATGGTGATGGTCTCGGTCATCAACCTGGTCAGCATCAGCGACGACAATCAGCAGGTGCTGCGCAGCGCATTGTTCACAACCGTGTTGTTGATTGCGACGGTGTTTCTCAGTACGAYGCTGCATCACCTTTTCAAATCCCGCAGCGAGCAAGCGGCACGTCGCAGCAATGCCTACAAAGAGCGTTTCCTGAGCCTTTCACACGCCCTGCTACGCATCGGCATGGCGATTGTTTTCATCGATATCCTGGGGCGGATCTGGGGGGTGTCACTCCTGGAATTTGCGATGAGCAACACGGTCGGGCGAGCGATCAGTGATTCGCTGGGCCGCATCGGTCTGATTTTCCTGGTGACCTGGATGGTCTGGGTGGTGCTCGACACGACGATTCAGGAAGCGCTGAAACCACCGGTCAACAAACGCTCCGCGCGCCAGCCAAGTACACGGGTGAAAACCATCCTGCCGCTGCTGCGTAATGCGATCAAAATCCTGCTGGTGGTGATCTGTGCTATCACCACCATGGCCAACCTGGGGATCAACGTCGCGCCGTTTCTGGCCGGCGCCGGGGTCGTGGGGCTGGCGATCGGTTTCGGTTCCCAGCAACTGGTGCAGGACGTCATCACCGGGCTGTTCATCATCATCGAAGACACCTTGTCGATTGGTGATTGGGTGGTGCTCGATTCCGGGCATGCGGGCACGGTCGAAGGCCTGACCATTCGCACCTTGCGTCTGCGCGACGGCAAGGGTTTTGTGCACTCGGTGCCATTCGGCCAGATCAAGGCCGTGACCAACCAATCCCGGCAATTCGCCTATGCGTTTTTCTCGGTGCAGTTCACCTACGACACCGATGTCGACAAAGCGATTGAATTGATCCGCGAGGCCGGGCATTCGATCAGCGACGACCCGTTTCTCAAGTACAACCTGCAAGGGCCACTCGATGTATTCGGTGTCGACAAAATGGACCTTAATGGTGTGGTGCTGACGGCGCAGTTCCGTACCGTGTCGGGTGGGCAATATGCAGTGAGCCGGGCATTTAACCAGCGATTGAAAAAGCTTGTGGATAACTGCCCGTGGGTGCATTTCGCGCAAACTTATCCACAACAGGTTTTTATGCCGAAGCGGCAGGCGGATGAACAGGATGGCGAGTTTGCGCAGGAGCATTCGGCGGTGTTGCTGCCGGACCAGCCACGCACCCAATAACGCTCCAGATCATTCCCACGCTCTGCGTGGGAATGCCTCAGCGGACGCTCCGCGTCCGCTCTTGAGACGCAGAGCGTCTCTGGCTGCATCCCCACGCGGAGCGTGGGAACGATCAGTGGCGAGTCAACTTGCTGCGTATTTCTGTGGTTTTCTGCTGATCCAGCTCCAACCAAAAATGCGGCTTCCCGGCAATCTCCGCCGCCGCCGGAATTCCATCGCGATACACCAGCCGATTACTCGCCAACGCCGGTACTTTCGCGCCAGGTAACAGCGTCCCGGCCAGGTTCAGCGGGTCAACCCCGCACACCGCAATCAAACTCCCGTCAGGCGGCCGTCGACGTACTTCGCGCAGCAACGGAATGGCCTCAGGCAACGCAAACTGTTCGCCGGCCAAACCACTGACAAACCGCCCGCCGCGTATCTCGCCCCGAGCCTCCAACCGATGAAACGTGCGCAGCAATTCGCGCCAGCTCGGCAGCCAATCCGCCTCACGTTCCAGCAAGCGCCAGAACACCACGCCGTAGCGTCGCAGCAAGGTCATGGCGATGTGTTCCAGTGTCTCGGTCGGTGTCGGCGTCGGGCGTTTGCCTTCCACAACCGGCACGGTGGGTCCGCGGCGCAACAAGGCCCAGCGCCCGGCGTCGTCCATCCCGCCGACAAACGCTCCGCGCCCGCGTCGGTTGCTTCTATTCTGGCGTTTGCTGGCCGGGGTGATCAGCGCGCGCAATCCGGCAAAGCTGTCGGCATTTACCAATCCGGCGCCGACCAGTTCCTGCAAGGCAATTTCCAGTTCCGAGCGCAGTAGATGAGCTTCATGAATCAACTCATCGAAAAACAGCGCGCCATGTTGGCTGAGCGCTTCATGAACCTTTTGCGTTTTGAGTGACAGTTCGCTGACCGGTGTCTGCTCGGTCAAGCCGCTCCACAAGCCAACCTGACTGCGCGGCAATAACAGAATCGGCGTGCTGCGCAATGCCGTGCTGGCGCCCTTGTTGCGGGCGGTCAGACGCGTCCAGACCAGTTTGCCGCTGCGGCACAGATCGTCCAGCCAAACCGGCGAATAGTCTTTGATTCGCGCCGACAGAATGTCGCTGTCCCAGGCTGATGCGGCGGCGGTATAGCCTTCGAACTGACTGACTATGGCGGGCAACACCGCGCTGCCCTGACCCTGAGTCGCCACCGACAGGTGCTGCCAGTCGAACAGAAAACGCATGAAATCCTGCAACGTCACCGGCTCGATTTCCCGGCGCAAACGCTTGACGGTGTAGCGGTGAATACGCGCCAGCAGATGCCGTTCGCACCATTCCTCAAGCCCTGCGCCGGGCGTGAAGCGGCCGCGCAACACGTAGCCTTCACGTTCCAGTTGCGCCAAGGCCTGGTTGACCTGATTCGCTGCCAATCCCAGCGGTTCGGCAATCGCGGTGAGCGGCAACGGCCCAAATGCGCTAAGTCGAGCGCGGATCACTTCCAGCACGGCCTCGTCTGGCGTCCAGGCCTCATCGAAACCGGGCAACGCTTGCAGTGCCGGCAACAAAGTGGCCTGTGGATAAATCGCCTGCAGGCAGGTCAGCCGCTCCAGTGCCAGCCACAACCCCTGCCTGGTGTTGTTCTGCAAACGGCTGGCGCGACCGCTGTCGGCCAGGACGTTCAGCCAGTCGAGCCAGTGCGCATTCGTCTGGGCCTCGGCATCGGTGATGCACGCAAGGCTCATCAATGCCTCGTGCATTTCATCGATTCCGGTGGGCGTCGGCCAGGCTTCGTCGCGCACCGCTTGAATCGCGTCGGCATCCAGCGCACCGAGGTCGTCGGTGGACTGTGGATCGGTCCAGCGCCGGTTGAGCACTGCTTGCGTGCGGCGCTCTTCCAGCGGCGCATCGTCGAGAAAGGTGTAGGGGCGGGCGCTGAGGATTTCCGCTGCCAGCGGCGACGGCGCCGGCAAGTCACGACTGATCAGCCGCACGTCGCCATGTTCCATGCGCCGCAGTAATGCCAGCCAACCTTCGCTGTCCATCGCCTCGTGCAGGCAATCGTCGAGGGTCTGTTCCACCAGCGGATGGTCGGGAATTTCACGCTCACCGGCGAGGTTTTCCACGCAGGCAATCTGATCGGGAAAGACGCTGCCGATCAGGTCTTCGCTTTTCATCCGCTGGATTTGTGGCGGGACTTTGCGTCCGCCGCTGTAGCGCGGCAGGGCCAGGGCGACGCCGGCATTCCAGCGCCAGCGCACGCCGAACAGCGGCGCGTCGAGCACCGCTTGAATCAGGATGTGCTCGGCGCTGTTGCTGTGCAGGTAGCGCCAGACGTCGTCGAGTTCAAAGCTGTGGCTGGTGGACAGCGACAGCACAATGGCGTCTTCACTGGCGGCGGCCTGCAATTCGAAGTTGAAGGTGCGGCAGAAACGCTTGCGCAGGGCCAGACCCCAGGCGCGGTTGATCCGGCTGCCGAACGGGGTGTGGATGATCAGTTGCGTGCCGCCGGACTCGTCGAAAAAGCGCTCCATCAGCAACGTATCCTGGGACGGCAGGCCCCCCAGCGTCAGACGCGCACGGGCGAGGTAATCGACCAGTTGCTCGGCGCTGGCGAAGTTCAGGCCGAGGGTGTCGGTCAGCCAGTCGATGGCCGGTTGCAGGTTGCCTGGCGTGGCGCCGAGCAAGTCGTCGAGGTGCGCTTGCAAGCGAGCGACAGCAAAGGACAATTCCGCGCTGCGACCTGGCGCTTCACCGAGCCAGAACGGGATGGTCGGCGGCTGGCCCTGAGCGTCTTCGACCCGGACCTTGCCGGTTTCTACCCGCAGGATTCGGTAGGAGGTATTGCCCAGCTGGAAAACGTCCCCGGCGATGCTTTCCACGGCGAAGTCTTCGTTGACGCTGCCGATGTTCAGCCCTTGGGGCTCCAGCAAAACGCTGTAGTCGGCGTTGTCCGGAATGGTCCCGCCGCTGGTCACAGCGGTCAATTTGGCGCCCCGGCGACCGCGCAAGGTGCGAGTGACGGCGTCGCGGTGCAGGTACGCGCTGCGCATGCCCTGACGACCGTTGTAACCCTCGGCGAGCAAATGTAGCAGTGCCTGATAATGTTTTTCGTCGAGCTCGGTGTAAGGCGAAGCGTGGCGAAACATCTCCAGCAGTGCCTGCTCGGGCCATTCCTGGCAACTGACCTCGGCGATGATTTGTTGCGCGAGGACGTCCAGCGGCGCTGTGGGAATCTGCAACGTGTCGAGCTCGCCGCGACGGACGCAATCGAGCAGCGCGGTGCATTCGATCAGGTCGTCGCGGGTGGTGGCGAACAAGCGGCCCTTGGGCATCCCGCCGACTTGGTGCCCGGAGCGGCCGACCCGTTGCAGAAACCCTGAAATCGAGCGCGGCGAGGCGATTTGGCACACCAGGTCGACGTTGCCAATATCGATGCCCAATTCCAGCGAAGCAGTGGCAATCAGCACTTGCAGGTCGCCGCGCTTGAGTCGTTGTTCGGCGTCCAGGCGAAATTCCTTGGCCAGGCTGCCGTGGTGGGCGGCCACCGCGTCTTTGCCGAGGCGTTCGCTCAGGTGCCGGCTCAGGCGCTCGGCAAGACGTCGGGTGTTGACGAAAATCAGCGTGGTCCGGTGTTCGCGGGCGAGGGCGGCGAGGCGGTCGTAGACCAGTTCCCACACATCGTTGGCCATGACCGCTGACAACGGAACGGGAGGGACTTCGATGTCCAGATCCCGTGGGCGGGCGTGGCCGATGTCGACGATGTCGCAACGACGATCACGGCCCACCAGAAAGCGCGACACCGCTTCGATGGGCTTTTGCGTGGCGGACAGACCAATACGCACCAGCGGTTCCGCGCATATCGCCTGCAGCCGTTCAAGGCTCAGGGCCAAATGGCTGCCGCGTTTGCTGGCGGCGATGGCGTGGATTTCATCAACAATGACCGTGCGCGTGGTGCCTAGCATCTGCCGGCCGGAGTCGGAGCCGAGCAGCACGTAAAGGGATTCCGGGGTGGTCACCAGAATGTGCGGCGCGGTCTTGCGCATGGCTGAGCGATCTTTCTGCGGTGTGTCGCCGGTGCGCACGGCGGTATTGATTTGCAATGGAGGCAGGCCCATCACGCGCAATTGCTCGGTGATCCCGGCGAGCGGGTTTTGCAGGTTGATCTGGATGTCGTTGGACAAGGCCTTGAGAGGCGAGACATAGACCACCAGAGTTTCATCTGGCAGCCCGTCGTCGGTTTCCAGTCCGCGGTGCACCAGTTCATCGATGACGGCGAGGAAGGCAGTGAGGGTTTTGCCGGACCCGGTGGGCGCGGCAATCAGCGTCGAGCGCCGCTGGCGAATCAACGGCCACGCCCTGGCCTGGGCGGCGGTGACCGTCGGGAAGGTGTTGCTGAACCAGGCGCTGACGGCGGGGTGGAAGCCTGCCAGGGCGCTGTCCGTCGGGATTGGCAGATTCATGTTTTGATTTATGCGGTCGGCCACGGGAAGTTGCAAGCCCCCTCGCCACAGGGGCCACCGAAAATCCCGGGGATCTACACTTTACGGATGACGGTTGCGCACTAAACCCGCAAAATGCAACGATTCCAGAAACCATCAACGACATTGCCCGCGGGCGATGTCGATAAAGCCATCGTTCCAACCAGACTGGGCCTGCTGACTCTATGCGAATGCGCCTTATGTTACTGGGCGGCGGAAATGCCCTTGGGCAGGCGCTGATTCGCCTCGGTGCGGAGGAAGACATCGGCTTCCTCGCCCCCCGCCCCCCGCAAGACGGCTGGGATGCCGCGAGCCTGACGCAATTGCTCGACGACACCCGCCCGGACGCGTTGATCAATCTCGCCTACTACTTCGACTGGTTTCAGGCAGAAGCGGTCAGTGAGCAACGTCTGGCCGGACAGGAGCGTGCGGTCGAGCGTCTGGCCGAATTGTGCCAGCATCACAACATCGTTCTGCTGCAACCCTCTAGCTATCGCGTGTTCGATGGCTCCCGTGCCACCGCTTACAGCGAAAAAGACGAACCGGTCCCGCTGGGGCTGCGCGGTCAGGCGTTGTGGCGCATCGAACAAAGCGTTCGTGCGACCTGCCCGCAGCACGTGTTGCTGCGTTTCGGCTGGTTGCTCGATGAAAGTCCTGACGGCACGCTCGGGCGTTTCCTCGCGCGGGCCGAGACGCCTGACGAACTGCTGTTGGCCGACGACCGCCGGGGCAACCCGACACCGGTCGACGATGCAGCCCGTGTGATCATCTCGGTGCTCAAGCAACTCGATTGTTCGGCACCGCTGTGGGGCACCTATCATTACGCCGGGCATGAGGCGACCACGCCGCTGGCACTGGGTCAGGCTATCCTGACCGAAGCACGCAGCCTGCATCCGCTGGCCATTGAAGCGCCGACCGCCCAGGCTCACGCCACGCGTCCGGATGCCGCCGAAGAGCCGCAACACGCGGTGCTGGCCTGCAAGAAAATTTTGCACACGTTCGGGATCAAGCCGCGCGCCTGGCGCGCCGCACTCCCGGGCCTACTGGACAGGTTTTATCGCCATGGCTGACGGACCCGTTTTAATTACCGGCGGTGCCGGTTTTATTGGCTCGCATCTGACCGATGCCCTGCTCGCCAAGGGGCATTCGGTGCGCATTCTCGATGACCTGTCGACCGGCAAACGCAGCAACCTGCCGCTGGATAACCCCAACCTCGAATTGATCGTAGGTGATGTCGCCGACGCAGCTTTGGTGGCTCAGGCGATGGTCGGTTGCAGCGCTGTGGCGCACCTGGCCGCGGTGGCCTCGGTACAGGCCTCGGTGGACGATCCGGTGAAGACTCACCAGAGCAACTTCATCAGCACGCTGAATGTCTGCGAAGCGATGCGTCAGGCCGGCGTCAAACGCGTGCTGTTCGCTTCCAGTGCGGCGGTGTACGGCAACAATGGCGAAGGCGAATCGATCGACGAAGACACGCCCAAGGCGCCTTTGACGCCTTACGCGGTGGACAAGTTGGCGAGTGAGCACTACTTCGATTTTTACCGTCGTCAGCATGGGCTGGAGCCGGTGATTTTCCGCTTCTTCAACATCTTCGGCCCGCGTCAGGACCCGTCCTCGCCGTATTCCGGGGTGATCAGCATTTTCAGCGAACGGGCGCGCAAAGGCCTGCCGATTACCGTGTTCGGTGATGGTGAGCAGACGCGCGATTTCGTCTACGTCGAGGACCTGATTGAGCTGCTGGTGCAGGCCATCGAAAAGCCGCACGTTGAAGCCGGGGCAGTGAATGTCGGCTGGAACCAGGCGACTAGCCTCAAGCAAATGCTGCAAGCGCTGGAAGCTGTGCTCGGTGAGTTGCCGCCCATCAGCTACGGCCCGGCGCGCTCGGGCGATATCCGCCATTCGCGGGCGAACAACCAGCGTTTGCTGGAGCGCTTTACCTACCCCGCGCAGACACCGATGAGTGTTGGCCTGGCGCGGTTGTTGGGGCGCTGAGATTTTCGCGATCACAAAAAAGGCGCCCTTGACGAGCGCCTTTTTTGTGGCCGGTATTCGCTTTTATGGCGCTATTTACAATGGCCAGGTTCACCACCACGTGAACAAACGTTAGAACTTGTAACCCAAACCAACCATGTAAACGAATGGGTCTACGTCCACATCGACTTTGGCCCGGGTGCCCGGCGCAATCGCGTGGTTTTCAACGGTCGCGGTGGTATCGATGTCGATGTAACGTACCTGGGCGTTGATCAAGATGTTGTCGGTGATCATGTAGTCAGCACCGACCTGAAACGCCATGCCCCACGAGTTATCCGCTTCGAAGTTGCTGAAGCCCTTGGCCTGGGCTTCGCTGCCGACGTGTTCGTCGTAGATCACGGTGTAGTTGATGCCGGCGCCGAGGTACGGTTGGAAAGCGGACTTCGAGTCGAGCGGGTAGTACACGACGCTCAAGGTCGGTGGCAGCTGTTTGATGGTGCCGAGTTTGCCGTTGGCCGCGTTGCCCAAGGCGGTGCCTTTGAGTTTGACGTCATGCTCGAACGGAGTGGCCGCCAGCAGCTCGATCCCCCAGTGGCTGTTGATCATGTACGCGAAGTTCAGACCCAGCTGCGTGTCGCTGCTCAGGGTGGCTTCACCACCCAGGTCTGCACCGGCCAGCGGGCCTTGGTCGACCTTGACGCTGGAGCTGTCGCCTTTAGGGTCCACGGTGATTGCGCCGGCACGAATAAGGATATCGCCAGCCTCGAAGGCATGGGCGAGCGGAGCTGTGAGCGCGAGGGCCAACAGCGAAGTGCTGAGCAAGGATTTGTGCATGGAGACTCCAAAGGTCGTAATAAATTTTCGTTGTACCGATAGTACAAGGTAGCTTGCTACGGACTTTTGACTCAGCTCAATGAAACGGTAATGGGGTTTCGTTTGTGTTTCTGAGGACCACATCGCGAACAGGCCCGCTCCCACAAGGACAACACTGAACCTGTGGGAGCGAGACCGGCTTGCCGGCGATAGCTATCTTATGGGCAACACATAATCGCCGGATTCACTCCGGCAATTCATACACATAAATCTTGTCCGCCTCCATCTGGTACCCCGCATCCGCCAACTCACTGGTCGACGCCTTTACCTGCATCGCCCCTTCGATCCAGTACGGCTGATACAGCTCATCCAGCTTCACGCCGACCTCGCTTTTCACATGCACGATCTGGTTCGACGGTGGCGGCGGCACGTGGATGCAAGCGCCGAAATACGGCACCAGCAGAAACTCCGTAGTACGCCCGTCTTCACTGACTTCCAGCGGCACGATATAGCCCGGCAGGCGAATACTCTGACCATCAAGGGCCTTCACCACCGGCGCATTCGGCATGTCCTGTCTGGCGGCGGGTGCCGACTCGGCAGACAGCGCGCTGCTCATCTGCGACAAGTCGTGCAGGGGCGTCATGTTCGGCACTTCCGGCGCGGCATCTGGCGGGATCATTTCCGACCAGGTCAGGTCTTTCGGCTCGGCCGCCCACAGGGGCAGGGCGACCAGCAACAGTAGCGCAAGCAAGGCGCGGGGCATGTTCAACGTCCTCATAGTCGGATCGACAGGCCATCGGCCAACGATTGGCGATACGCGCGCCAGGCAGGCACGCTGCCCATCAACAGAGCGGCGCTCAGGATGCCACCGAGCAGCGTCCATTCATACTCGCTCGGCCACGCCAGTGGCAGGTACAAACCGTAATTGGCCTGCACGTAGCCCTGGGCGGCGGCGATGCCCACATACAGCAACGCCACACCGGCGATCACCCCGGACAACGCCAGGGCGAACGCTTCCAGCACCAGCAGCGTCGCGATGTGCCACGGTCGGGCGCCCACCGAGCGCAGAATCGCCATCTCGCGCCGACGTTCATTCAGGCTGGTGAGAATCGCCGTGAGCATGCCGATCAACCCCGTCAGTACTACAAACAACGAGACCACAAACAAGGCTTTTTCTGCCGTGCTCATCAAACTCCACAGCTCTTGCAGTGCCACGCCGGGCAGGATCGCCAGCATCGGCTCGCCACGGAATTCATTGATCTCGCGTTGCATCGCAAAGGTTGAAATCTTGCTGTTGAGGCCGAGCATGAACGCAGTAATCGCTTGCGGCGTGAGGTCCATGTTGCGTGCCTGATCGGCACTGATCCGGCCGTTACCTCGCGCCGGTACGCCGTTGTGCCAGTCGACATGAATCGCCTCCATGCCGCCAAGGCTGATGTGCAGCGTGCGGTCCACCGGAGTGCCGGTGCGCTTGAGAATGCCGGCCACGGTGAACGGTTTGTCGTCGTGTTTGACCAGGCTGATCACCGCCACGCCGTGGGCCAGCACCAGTTTGTCGCCGAGCTTGTAGTGCAATGCATCCGCCACTTCGGCGCCGAGCACCACTTCAAACGGGTCGGTGGCGAAGGCGCGGCCGTCGGCCAATTCCAGATGATGCTGATGGCCGTACTGGTAATGCTCGAAGTAGGCCTCGGTGGTGCCCATCACCCGATAACCGCGATGGGAGTCGCCTAGGGACATTGGGATCGCCCACTTCACTTTCGGGTTGTTGGCGAAGTGTTCGAAGCTGTCCCAGCGGATGTTGTTGGTGGCATTGCCAATGCGGAACACCGAGTACAGCAACAGGTTCACCGAACCGGAACGCGCGCCGACGATCAGGTCGGTGCCGCTGATGGTGCTGGCGAAACTGGCTTTGGCTTCGGTGCGCACCCGTTCCACCGCCAACAGCAGGCACACCGACAGGGCGATGGCGAACGCGGTGAGTATCGCGGTGAAGCGCCGGTTAGCCAGACTGGCCATGGCTAGACGAAACAAATACATCTCAGACCTCGGACGGGGTAGCGGCGCGATTGAGTTCGGCCAGCGACAAGTTTCGATCGAACAGCGGTGCGAGGCTCTGGTCATGGCTGACAAACAACAAGCTCGACCCGGCTTCACGGCATTCGGCGAATAACAGGCGAATGAAGTTTTCGCGCGCGTCGTAGTCCAGCGCTGAGGTCGGCTCGTCGGCAATGACCAACTCCGGCTGGCCGATCAGCGCGCGGGCAGCGGCCACCCGTTGTTGCTGGCCGATGGACAGCGAGTCGGCGCGACGGTTGAGGATGCTTTCATCCTTCAAGCCCAAGTGGGCGAGCAGGGTGGCCGCGGCTTGATCGACGCTGCCATGGCGTTGTTTCGCCCGTTCGGCGCGCAGTCTGGAGAAGTGGCAGGGCAGTTCAACGTTTTCGCGTACCGACAGAAACGGCAGCAAATTAAATTGCTGGAAGATGTAGCCGGTGTGATCGACGCGGAAACGGTCGCGTGCACCTGCGCCGAGTTCGGTCAGCTCCTGGCCAAGCAGGCGAATGCTGCCGCGATCCGGTTTCTGCACGCCACCGAGCAGGCCGAGCAGGGTGGTTTTGCCACTGCCGCTGGGGCCTTTGAGGAATAGGGTTTCGCCGGGTTCCAGGCGAAACGCCGGGATATCCAGCAAGGGCGGGTGACCGGGCCAGCTGAAGCTCAGGTCGGACAGTTCGATGAGTGCTTGGGTCATGTGAAACCGGTCAGGTGATAGGTGAACCCTGTGGGAGCGAGCCTGCTCGCGAAGGCGGTGTGACAGGCAACATTTCTGTTGTATGTGACGGCCCCTTCGCGAGCAGGCTCGCTCCCACATTGGATCTTCGGTGGATTCAGAATTTCAGGGCAGCCGCCTTGGCTGTCACTTCAACGCCTTGCTGCCCACTCGGACCGATCAGTTGTACCTGGATTTTCTGGGTCGCCGGGAACGTATTGAAGATGTTCGCCAGGTCCAGGGTTTTCAGGGCGCCGGGAGCTGCGCAGGTGAACTGATAGTGAGCGTGGATTTCGCTGTGCTCGTGATGATGTTCGCCTTTGGCGTCTTTATCGTGATCATCATCGGCGTCCGGCTTGTCACCGAACAATGGGCTTTCCAGTTCCTGCATGGCCACCACGCAACCGGCCGCTTTTGGCAGGTTGAACAGCGCCAGTGGTTTTTCGAGTTGCGCACGAACGCTGGCGACTTTGGCTTTGTCGGCACCCGTGGTGGCGGCGTGTTCGAAACCCACCAGGTTCATCGCCGGGCTTTCCAGCTCCAGCTCCAGGGTCTGGCCGTCCAGCGCTGCGTTCAAGCGACCAATGCCATGTTCGTGGGCGCCGAGGCTACCGTGCTCATGATCATGTTCATCGGCGGCGTGGGCGACGGCCAGCGGTAACAAGGCAAACGGCAAAGCGAGCAGCAGACGGCGCATGGCGGGTCCTCGAAAAGTAAAATGAAGTATTTGTTATGTAATCTTATAACGTTAACGAGAGGAGTTTGACCGGCTACTTGGCGTTGCACAAGTCCCATGGGAGCATGCAGGTCAGAAATGTGCAGGAGCAGAGGTATGTTGCGTATACGCGGAAGCATCGGCGATTGGCCGGTGGATTTGACGCTGGAGATGGATGACGGCGACTGGGCACGGCTCGGCGCGCAGTTGCAGGTGAGCAAGCCCGAGGCCAATGTCGCCCCGGCCAAACCGGTGACTCAGGATGACGCGCTGTGGCAGATCGCCAAGGACCTGTTGCGCAAGGCCGGGCAATTGAGCGGGCCGGATTTGCTCGATCAGCTGGAAGCTCTGACGGGCAGCGCGGCGGCGGGCAAGCGCTTGTTGGTGCGCTTGCGACATAGCACCGATGTGAAGGTGTCGAGCGGCGGCGATACGCCGCTCTACAGTTGGATCGAACCGGCGTAGGGGCACAGCTTGATGGAGATGGCGATCTCAGGAGCGCCATCGCCGGCAAGCCGTGCTCTAGGCGGTTTAGTACAGCGCAGCAAACAGCTTGCGGCGATACGTGGTCACCAGCGGGTGGTCATTGCCCAGCAATTCGAACACCTGCAGCAAAGTCTTGTGCGGCAAGCCTTCGCTGTAGCTGCGATTGCGGATGAACAGCTTGAGCAATGCATCCAGCGCCGCGTCGTACTGTTGGCGGGCCAACTGCTGAACCGCCAGCTGATACACCGCTTCATCGTCCTGTGGATCTTTCGCCAGTCGCGCTTTCAGGTCTGCCGCATCCGGCAGATCCTTGGCCTGGCCGAGAAACTGGATCTGCGCCTTGGCACCGGCCAGGGCGGCTTTGTGTTCATCGCTCTTGACCGCGTCGAGCACGGTTTGCGCTTCACCCAACTCACCACGCTCGGTGAGGCAGCGGGCGTAGAGAATCAGTGCTTTGGCGTTGGTGTTGTCTTCGCCCAGCAGCACTTTCAGCACGGCTTCGGCGTCGGCGAAACGGCTGTCATCGAACAAGGCCTGGGCCTGCTCGAACGGGTCGGCGGCGGCCGGTGGCGGCATTTGAACGTGAGGCTCAAGCATCGCTCGTATGGCGGACTCCGGCTGGGCACCGGCAAAGCCGTCGACCGGTTGACCGTCCTTGAACAACACTACGGTCGGCAGGCTGCGAATCCCGAAACGAGCGACGATGTCTTGTTCCAGATCGCAGTTGACCTTGGCCAGCAGCAACTCGCCCTGATAGCTCTCGGCGATGGTCTGCAGCAACGGCATCAGCACTTTGCAGGGCGCACACCATTCGGCCCAGAAGTCCACCAGCACCGGTTTGTGGAAGGAGTTCTCGATCACCGACTGGTCGAAATCAGCAGTCGTGGCGTCGAAGATGTACGGCGTTTCCTGACTCATGGGGGATCTCTTGGAAGCGTGAATGGGGCAACTATAAGGCCAGGCGGGGTATAGCTGAAAGCGGGGTGGCAGTTAGTCATCGGGTGTCTGCGCAATCGCTATCGCGAGCAGGCTCGCGCCCACAGGGGTTTTGGGTGTGACGTAGATCCAGTGTGGGAGCCAGCCTGCTGGCGATGCTTTTTAGCTGCGCCGCGCATGGTAAAGGCTCACATACCGAAACTCTTCGGGCTCGGCCAGATCCGGCAAGGTCATCGCTTCCAGCATTTCGATGCGCTGATACAACGAATGACGAAAATCCCTGACACGCGAATCGGCCACCAGCGCCTCTTTGCCGCGGGTTAAAAACTCATCGAGCAGTGGCAAATTCGCCCGGTCGTAGAGCACATCGGCCACTAGGATCAGATCAAACCGGTCCACCTCGGCGAAAAAGTCGGTCGAGTAGTTGAGCTCTACGTCATTGAGTTCAGCATTCGCCCGACACGCGGCAATCGCCAGCGGGTCGAGGTCACAGGCCACCACTTCCAGCGCGCCGGCCTTCACCGCGGCAATCCCCGCAACACCCGAACCGGCACCGAAATCCAGCACCCGTTTGCCTTTGACCCACTCGGGGAATTCGGCGAGGTAGCGCGCCACTGCCAGGCCACTGGCCCAGCAGAAGCTCCAGTACGGCGGCTCATGCAGAATCCGTCGGGTTTCTTCCGAGCTGAACGCGCGGTCCATGTTGTCGCCGTCGATCAGCCAGAGTTTCAGGTCGGTCTGGGGCAATGCGACAGGCACAAGCTGCGCATCACCAAGCAGTTCACCCAAGGCCTGTTGCAGGTCGAACGGTGCAATCATGGCGCTTTGACAAATTGCAGCTGACCCAAAGCCTGCGTGGTGGGCTGGGAGATGACCCGCGACGGCAGATGCAGAATCAGCTGGCCGGACTGGCTGGCACGGCCGCGCAGTTCAACGCGGGCAGCAGCCGGGAAGGATTCCGGGTTGAAGCGCAGGCGAAACGGCAGCACTTGATTGGTGCCTATCAGGCTGGAGCTGGCGAGCAATTGTTGCGGGCGATCCTTTTCGTCGATCACCAGCAGCGCCAGTTCGACTTCGGCGCCGGCCGGCACGCCTTGCAAGGTGCCGCTCAACTCACGCTGGTACGCGGGCAGCGGACCGAGGTCGGCCGATTCCTGCGCTTTTTTCTGCGCAGCCTGCGGGGCGGGCCCCGGGGTCGGCGGCTGGGGCTTGGGCGCATCGCTGCTGCAGGCCACCAGCAGGCTGAAAAGACTGAGCAAAACGAGCGGTCTTAAGGACATTTACGGCTCCAGCGAGGTGAAATCCATGGATCAAACACTATAGCCGTCTGTATACCGCAAACCCTATGGCTTGTCTTGCCACGGGGATGCGCTACCATGGCCCTCCCTTTTTTTGTTGCCTGCCACCATGCACTGTCCCTTCTGCGGTGCCAACGACACCAAGGTCATCGACTCGCGTCTGGTCGCCGAGGGCGAACAGGTGCGCCGCCGGCGTGAATGCCTGGCCTGCGGCGAGCGTTTTACGACGTTCGAGACTGCCGAACTGGTGTTGCCGCGCCTGATCAAAACCGACGGTAGCCGTCAGCCCTTCGACGAAGAAAAGCTGCGCGCCGGCATGCAGCGTGCGCTGGAGAAGCGCCCGGTGAGTGTCGAGCGCCTCGAATCGTCGCTGGTGCACATCAAACACAAACTGCGTGCCACCGGCGAGCGTGAGGTCAAATCCCTCGTGGTCGGTGAACTGGTGATGGCCGAGCTGCAAAAGCTCGATGAAGTCGCCTACATTCGCTTCGCTTCGGTGTATCGCCGCTTCCAGGACCTCAACGAGTTCCGTGAAGAGATCGATCGCCTGGCCCGTGAACCGGTGAAAGAATGACCACGCCCGCCGAACAAGCCATCCTCGACGCCCATTACATGGCCCGCGCTCTGGAACTGGCGCGTAAAGGGCATTACACGACGCACCCCAACCCTCGGGTGGGCTGTGTGATTGTGCGGGACGGGCAGATTGTCGGCGAAGGCTGGCACGTGCGCACCGGCGAGCCGCATGCGGAAGTCCACGCCTTGCGTGCCGCGGGCGACCTGGCCCGAGGCGCCACCGCCTACGTGACGCTGGAACCGTGTAGCCACCACGGCCACACGCCGCCCTGCGCCGATGCGCTGGTGAATGCCGGGGTCGCCCGTGTGGTCGCGGCCATGCAGGACCCGAACCCGGAAGTCGCCGGTCGCGGCCTGCAACGCCTGGCCCAGGCCGGGATCGCCACCGAAAGTGGTGTGCTGGAAGGTGAGGCGCGCAAGCTCAATCAAGGTTTTCTCAAGCGCATGGAACACGGCCTGCCATTCGTGCGGGTCAAGTTAGCCATGAGCCTGGATGGTCGCACCGCGATGGAAAGCGGCGAGAGTCAATGGATCACCGGCCCGGCGGCGCGTTCGGCGGTGCAACGTCTGCGTGCTCAGGCCAGTGTGGTGCTGACCGGCGCTGACACAGTGCTGGCGGACAACGCCCGGCTGACCGTGCGCGCTGACGAATTAGGCCTGGACCCGGAGCAAACCGCTTTGGCCATGAGCCGTCCGCCGCTGCGGGTGCTGATCGACGGTCGCCTGCGGGTGCCGCTGAATGCGCCGTTCTTCAAGGCCGGCCCGGCGTTGGTCGCGACCTGCGTGGCGGTGGAAGAGCAGTACGCCAATGGCCCGGAATGCCTGATCGTGCCCGGCGTTGACGGTCAGGTCGATCTGCACCAATTGCTGATCGAGCTCGCCCATCGCGGGGTCAATGAAGTGCTGGTCGAAGCCGGCCCGCGTCTGGCCGGCGCTTTCGCTCAGCAAGGCCTGGTGGATGAATTCCAGATTTTCATCGCCGGCAAGTTCCTTGGTTCCTCGGCGCGGCCACTGCTCGACTGGCCGCTCGCGCAAATGAAGGATGCGCCTGAGCTCACAATCACCGAAATTCGCGCGGTTGGCGATGACTGGCGGGTCACTGCCATTCCTTCACCAGCCGCCAGCGTATAATTCCTGGCCGCTGCCTAGACGGCTTTGTTCTCGAGGAGGACTCCATGTTTACCGGCATTATCGAATCCATCGGCAGTATTCGTGCATTGACCCCAAAAGGCGGAGATGTGCGGGTTCACGTAGAAACCGGCAAGCTCGACTTGCGCGACGTCAAATTGGGCGACAGCATCGCGGTCAACGGCGTATGCCTGACTGCCGTTGAATTGCCGGGCAATGGCTTTGCCGCCGATGTCAGCCGCGAAACCCTCGACTGCACCGCCATGAATGACCTTAAAAGCGGCAGTCCGGTGAACCTGGAAAAAGCCCTGACCCCGACCACTCGCCTCGGCGGGCACCTGGTCAGCGGTCATGTCGATGGCGTGGGCGAAGTGGTTACCCGTACCGAAAATGCGCGTGCCGTGGAATTTCGCATCCGCGCGCCGAAGGAACTGGCCAAGTACATCGCCCATAAAGGCTCGATCACCGTCGACGGCACCAGCCTGACCGTGAACGCGGTCGATGGCGCCGAGTTCCTGCTGACGATCATTCCGCACACCCTGAGCGAAACCATCATGGCGTCGTACCAGCCAGGTCGCCGGGTGAACCTGGAAGTCGACTTGCTGGCGCGTTATCTGGAGCGTCTGCTGCTGGGTGACAAGGCCGCAGAGTCAACGGCCGGCAGCACCATTACTGAAAGCTTTCTGGCCGCCAACGGCTACCTCAAATCCTGAAGCTCAAATTTCGAAAGAAGGGGGGTGCCTTGTGGCGCTCAATAGCATCGAAGAACTGGTTGAAGACATCCGCCAAGGCAAGATGGTCATCCTCATGGATGACGAAGACCGCGAGAACGAAGGCGACCTGATCATGGCCGCCGAGTGCTGCAAGCCCGAGCACATCAACTTCATGGCCAAGCACGCCCGTGGCCTGATCTGCATGCCAATGAGCCGCGAGCGCTGCGAACTGCTGAAGCTGCCATTGATGGCGCCGCGCAACGGTTCCGGGTTCGGCACCAAATTCACCGTGTCGATCGAAGCGGCCGAAGGCGTGACCACCGGCATCTCCGCCGCCGACCGTGCGCGCACCGTGCAAGCGGCGGCTGCCAAAGACGCCAAGGCCGAAGACATCGTCAGCCCAGGCCACATCTTCCCGCTGATGGCCCAGGCCGGTGGCACTCTGGCCCGCGCCGGCCACACTGAAGCCGCCTGCGACTTGGCGCGCATGGCCGGTTTCGAGCCAAGCGGCGTGATCTGCGAAGTGATGAACGACGACGGCACCATGTCCCGTCGCGCCGAACTGGAAGCTTTCGCTGCTGAACACGACATCAAGATCGGCACCATCGCCGACCTGATCCACTACCGGATGATCCACGAACGTACCGTTCAGCGGATTGCCGAGCAGCCACTGGACAGCGAACTGGGCCAATTCAACCTGGTGACCTATCGTGATTCCGTGGAAGGCGACGTGCACATGGCCCTGACCCTGGGCACTGTCTGCGCCGAAGAGCCGACCCTGGTTCGCGTGCACAACATGGACCCGCTGCGCGACTTGCTGATGGTCAAGCAACCGGGTCGCTGGAGCCTGCGCGCCGCCATGGCTGCGGTCGCTGAGGCCGGCAGCGGTGTGGTGCTGTTGCTCGGTCATCCGCTCGATGGCGACGTGTTGCTGGCGCACATTCGCGAAACCGCCGACCAGGCGGCCGTGAAAAAACCGACCACCTACAGCATCGTCGGTGCCGGTTCGCAGATCCTTCGGGACCTGGGCGTACGCAAAATGCGCCTGATGAGTGCGCCAATGAAATTTAATGCGATATCCGGTTTCGATCTGGAAGTTGTAGAATACGTGCCCTCCGAATAATGACCGGTTGTTTCCAGTCCTTGATTCGCGGCTAAAAAATCACTGAGGGACGCGTAGAAAACGCGTCCCGGCTCTTTAAGAGATCTAACGAATGACCCTGAAGACCATCGAAGGTACCTTCATCGCCCCTAAAGGCCGCTACGCTTTGGTAGTGGGCCGTTTCAACAGCTTCGTCGTTGAAAGTCTGGTCAGCGGTGCAGTGGATGCCCTGGTTCGCCACGGCGTAAGCGAAAGCGACATCACCATCATCCGCGCTCCTGGCGCCTTCGAAATTCCGCTGGTTGCGCAGAAAGTCGCTCAGAAGGGCGAATACGCGGCAATCATCGCGCTGGGCGCGGTCATTCGTGGCGGTACTCCGCACTTCGAATACGTGGCGGGCGAATGCACCAAGGGCCTGGCCCAGGTGTCCATGGAGTTCGGCGTTCCCGTCGCTTTCGGCGTGCTGACCGTTGATTCCATCGAGCAAGCCATCGAACGTTCCGGCACCAAGGCCGGTAACAAAGGTGCCGAAGCTGCCCTGTCCGCTCTGGAAATGGTCAGCCTGCTGGCGCAGTTGGAGGCCAAGTGATTAGCGACGAAAGCGATCGTTTCAACCCGCGCGATCCAAAGCCTGCGGATGCCGGCAAGCCATCGAAAAGCGTCAAGCGTCGCGAAGCTCGTCAGCTCGCGACTCAGGCGCTGTACCAATGGCACATGGCCAAGCAGTCTTTGAACGAGATCGAAGCGCAGTTCCGGGTCGATAATGATTTCAGTGATGTTGATGCCGCGTACTTCCACGAAATCCTGCACGGCGTTCCGGCGCACCGCACCGAGATCGATACGGCCCTGGCCCCGTGCCTGGACATTACGATCGAAGAGCTGGACCCGGTTGAACTGGCTGTTCTGCGCCTGTCGACCTGGGAATTGATCAAGCGTGTCGACGTGCCGTACCGCGTTGTGATCAACGAAGGTATCGAACTGGCAAAAGTCTTCGGTTCCACCGACGGCCACAAGTTCGTCAACGGTGTGCTCGACAAACTGGCCCCGCGTCTGCGTGAAGCTGAAGTGAAGGCGTACAAGCGCTGATCGGCGCTTGCAATCGCGATGGGTGAGTTTGAGCTGATCCGCAATTTTTTCGCCGCCGCGCCCTGTGCGCAAGGCGGCGAAGGCGTTGCCCTCGGGATTGGCGACGACTGCGCCTTGCTGGCTGTTCCCCTTGGGGAGCAGTTGGCCATTTCCACCGACACACTGGTTGCCGGTGTGCATTTCGCAGACCCCTGCGACCCGTTTCTGCTCGGTCAGCGCTCGCTGGCTGTAGCAGTCAGCGATCTGGCTGCCATGGGCGCCACTCCTGTTGCCTTTACCCTTGCCCTGACCTTGCCGACGGTGACTGCCGATTGGCTGCAAGCCTATGCTCGTGGGTTAAACCTCATGGCGCAACGCTGCGGTGTGGCGCTGGTGGGCGGTGATACCACTCGGGGGCCATTGAGCCTGACCATGACCGTGTTCGGTCGTGTGCCGGCCGGTCAGGCGCTGACCCGTAGCGGTGCGCGACCCGGCGACTTGCTTTGCGTTGGCGGTGAACTGGGCAGCGCGGCAGGGGCTTTGCCGCTGGTATTGGGGCAGCGAACCGCTGACGCGGCCATCGCCGATCCGTTGCTGGCGCATTACTGGTCACCGCAGCCGCAATTGGCGTTGGGCCAGGCATTGCGCGGCAAGGCGACCTCGGCGCTGGACATATCCGACGGCTTGCTCGCCGACTGCGGGCACATTGCGCTGGCGTCGAAGGTCGGTATTCAGATTGAGCGGAGTAAGCTGCCCGTGTCAGCGGCGTTGGTGGCCTTCCTCGGCCAATCCGCTGCCGAAACGGCAGCCTTGAGCGGCGGCGACGATTACGTGCTGGCCTTCACCTTACCGTCCGTCGAGTTATCGTCACTGCTGGCAGATGGCTGGCCAATTCAGGTGGTCGGGCGTGTCGTGACGGGGCAGGGCGTATCGCTGCTGGACGCCGGTGGACAAGACATCACCCCGCAAACCCGGGGCTATCAACATTTTCGGGAGACACCGTGACAGATCATCCCAAACAGGTCCCGGCGGAATTCGTACCGCCATCGGTCTGGCGCAATCCCTGGCATTTTCTGGCGTTTGGCTTCGGCTCGGGCACCCTGCCAAAAGCACCGGGCACCTGGGGTTCGTTAGTTGCGCTACCCTTTATCCCGTTGTGGCAAATGCTGCCCGACTGGGGTTACTGGCTGATGCTTGGCATCACCATGCTGTTCGGCTTCTGGCTGTGCGGCAAAGTGGCCGACGATTTGCGCGTGCACGACCACGAGGGCATCGTCTGGGACGAAATGGTCGGGATGTGGATCACCCTGTGGCTGGTACCGGAAGGTTGGTACTGGTTGTTGGCGGGTTTCCTGGTATTCCGCTTCTTTGACATTCTCAAGCCCTGGCCGATTCACTGGATCGACCGGCATGTCCATGGTGGCGTCGGGATCATGCTCGACGATGTGTTGGCAGGCGTATTTGCGTGGCTGGCGATGCAAGGGTTGGTATGGATTTTCGCCTGATGGGCGAAGCAGGGGACTAGGATGGCTCGGCATTGGTTGGCTGTGATGGTTTTCGCCATGTTTTGCTCGCTCGTTCAAGCGGGGGATACGGCGCCGCCGACTGTGATTCATCTGGCCAGCGAAGAGTGGGAAGACTACACCGCCGCCGATGGCCACGGCCTGGGCTGGGATGTGCTGCGGGCTATCTTCGAACCGGCCGGGGTCAAACTGGACTTGCGCGTCGAACCCTACACCCGTGCCGTGGGCCTGGCCCAACGCGGTGAAGTGGATGCCTGTGTCGGTTCTTACCGTGACGAGGCCAGCGATGTGCTTTATCCACGATGGAATTACGATACCGATCACATCTACGCCTTGGGCCTGGCCAGTAATCCGGCACCGACCCCGGAAACACTCGGCAACTACCGACTGGCCTGGGTCCGCGGTTACGAGTACCAGAAGTACCTGCCCAATGTGCAGCGCTATAACGAGGTCGTGCGGCGCACCGGCATTTTGTCGATGCTGACCCACAACCGGGCCGACTTTTACATCGACGCACTGACCGAAATCGATTACATCGTCAAACGAGCCAAGGATCCTTCCCCGTTCCGTCGCACGCACATCGCCGAATTGCCGCTGTACCTGTGCTTCGCCGATAACCCGAAGGCTCGCGCCTTGATGGCGCTGTTCGATCAACGCATGGAACTGTTGGTGAAAAACGGCACGCTGAAACCGATCTTTGAACGCTGGAAACAGCCCTACCCGTTCGACTCAAACTGAATGTTAAACGTGTAGCAGCAGGCTTCGCCAGCTCCTACAGAGCGTGCGCACACCGGGCATCAGGTGCTTGAGATCTAACATTTTGATCGTTATGCCCCATAATTCAGCCTAAGCGTCCGTAGGAACCTGCTGTTACAATGCCGCGTCTGCGAATCTCCAGCACTTATTGATCAGGAGCACACCGGTGCCTGTCGTTTTTGTCGCCGCTTCCAAGCTGCCAACGCCTTTTGCGCAATTCACCATGCATGGCTTTCTCGATGAAGCTACCGGCCGCGAGCACGTGGTGCTGAGCCTGGGTGAGATTGCCGACGGTGCCCCGGTACTCGGCCGGTTGCACTCCGAATGCCTGACAGGCGATGCCTTGTTCAGCCAGCGCTGTGATTGCGGCTCGCAACTTGAAGCCGCCTTGCAAGCCATCGCCCGTGAAGGCCGTGGCGTGTTGCTGTACCTGCGTCAGGAAGGCCGTGGCATTGGCCTGCTGAACAAGATCCGCGCCTATGAATTGCAGGATGGCGGTGCTGACACCGTTGAGGCCAATGAGCGCCTGGGCTTTGCTGCCGACCAGCGTGATTACGGCATATGCCTGCCGATGCTTGAGCATCTGGGCGTGAAGTCCCTGCGTCTGATGACCAACAACCCGCGCAAGGTCAAAGCCTTGACCGACATGGGTATCGTGGTTGCCGAGCGTGTGCCGCTGCACACCGGCCACAACCCGCACAACAAACTCTACCTGGCGACCAAGGCCAGCAAGCTCGACCACATGATGGGCAACGAGCATCAGGGCGAGGCGGATCGAGCGTGACTCGCGGTCAGGTTCGGCGGCGACTGTCGTTCAATTGGTGGCAGTACCTGACGCTGGCGTTGTTGCCACTGTTGTTGATCAACGGCGTCTTTGGCCAGAGCGATGCGATTGTGCCGGTGCTGGCGATGCCGTTGTTCATCGCTGGTGTGGCCTCGATGTTTGTCAGCCTGAAATTTTTTGGTGGTTACAAGCACGCCCTGATCGCCACTCAAAAAGCCCTCGACACGCCTGAGGAACCCGCCGCCTGGATCGCCCTGGCCGCCAAGCGGCGTACCGCGTTCCTGGCGGCTGCATTGCCGGCCTGGATTGGTGCGCTGGCGGTGTTCGTCGGCCTCGAAGCAGTTCCGTTGATGCTGCTGGCGCTGTCGACCGTGGTGCTGTTCTACCTCTACCGTATTCCGCGTCAGCTCGGCTGATGTATCGAGCCTGGCTGGCGGTTCTGCTGCTGGCCGTCAGCGGCTCGGCGGCTGCCGTCGGACGGGTCGTCAGCCTGGCGCCGTCCCTCTCTGAAATCGTTGTCGAACTGGGTTCAGCCGACCTGCTGGTCGGTGTGCTGGATGCCGGTGAACGTCCCGCCGAGCTTGAACACCTTCCTTCAGTTGGCCGCTACGGTCAGTTGGACATGGAGCGTTTGCTCAGCCTACAACCCGATTTGCTGCTGCTCTGGCCAGGCAGCGTTGGCCCGGCCCAGCGTGAGCAGCTCAAGCGCCTGAATATTCCCACGTACGTCGCTGAACCTCACACGCTCGACCAACTCGCTGTGCAAATGGAAGCGATTGCCATGCAGCTCGGTCGGCCCGAACGAGGTGTAAAGTTGGCTGCCGACCTGCGCCAAAAGCTGGATGACCTGCGTCAGCGTTATCGACGGGACGAGCCATTGCGGGTGTTCTATCAAGTCTGGGACCGGCCGCTGTACACCGTGGGTGGTGGGCAGATTATCAGCGATGCGCTAGAGGTTTGCGGGGCGCGCAACGTGTTTGCCGACCTGAAGTTGCCCGCGCCGCAGGTCAGTATCGAGGCGGTGTTGCAGCGCAATCCCGAGGTAATTCTGGCCAGTGACCAGGCGCAACTCGATGCGTGGAAGGCATGGCCGCAGGTGGCGGCGGTGGCGCACGGGCAATTGCTGCTGGTGGCGGATAAGGGGCTGGAGCGGCCGAGTGGACAGATGGTCGAGGCCACTGCCAAGTTGTGCCAGTTGATCGCACCTTCACACTGATCGTTCCCACGCTCCGCGTGGGAATGCCGCCATGGACGCTCTGCATCCGCTCTTGATGTGACGCAGAGCGTCACGGGATGCATTCCCACGCAGAGCGTGGGAACGATCGTGGTCCTCTGGTCAGATCTCCGGGGTCCAGGTCACCCCAAACAACCATGCCCGACCTTCTTCTCGATACCCATACTGACTACCTTCATGGCTGTACATCGCCCGGCTATAACTTTTATCCAACAGGTTATCGAGCTTCATCTCAAGCTTGATTTCACGATTGAGCTCCCAGCTGCTGCGCAATCCCAACAAGCCATAGCCACCCAAAGGTTGTTGATTGTTCAGGTCGTCAAAGCTGCTGCTGACTGCTAGCCAGCTGGCACCGAGGCCCAGGCGATCAAATTGTCGATCCAGGTCCAGGCTCAACGTCCGCCGGGCACGACGGGCGAGGGTGTGGCCGGTGTCGCGGTCGCGCGGGTCGATGAACGCTATGCCCAGGTTGCTCTGCCAGCCGAACAATTGCTGTTTCAATGCCGCTTCGAAGCCATTGATCCGCGCCGAGGCCACGTTCTCTGGCTGAGAGTTACTGCCGAAAATAATCGCGTCTTCAAGATCGATGCGATACAGCGAAGTTTCCAGGCGACTGGTTTCTGTCAGCTGGCTACGCCATTGCAGCTCATAGTTTTTCGATGTTTCAGGTTTCAGGTCCGGGTTGCTGAAGTCCGGGTAGTACAAGTCATTGAACGTCGGCGCGCGAAAGCCTTCGCTGTACGTCAGCAGCACGTCGTTGTCCGGGTTCAGGGGCAGGGTGAAGGTGCCGCTCCAGCTGTTCTGGCCGCCAAACTGCTGGTTCTGGTCACGGCGCAGGCCCAGCTCGGTGGAGAAACTGTCCGCCTGGTAGTGATGCTGAGCAAAGGCGGCGCGGTTCCAGCGGCTGTCTTCAGCGAAGGGCGTGCTGCTGTTGATCCGGTCTTCGTACCAGTCACCGCCCAAGATCAGGCTGTTGCGCTCGGTGAGCGTCAGGTCGTTTTGCCAGTTCACCGAGTCGCGGTAAGTGTTGAAAACGCTGCGCTCATCGCTGAGCTTGTCGAGGGTCTTCTCGCGGTTTTCGCTGTGGCCGAATTCCACGCGGGTCTTCCAGGCATTGTTAACCCGTGCGTCGACATAGCTGCTGACACTGCTCACCTCGAAATCGCTGTAAGGCTGCTGCTGGACTGACTCGAAAGTGTCCAGATCAAAGCGGCCAAACGGGTTGTCGAACTCGCTTTTGCCTCGGTTATCCAACACATTGGCGCCGATTTCCAGGTCATCGGTGATGGCATGGCTCAGGCTGAAACTGACCGATTGATTGCGGTACTCATCATGGTCGCTGTCGCTGGGATACGACTCGTGCGTGCGATTGATCCCGGCGGTTTCATTGAGGCTGGCGCCGAGGTTGAAGCGGGTTTTCTCATCGCCGCCGGACAGTCCCAAGCTGCGTTCCCAAGTCTGATTGCTGCCAAATCCCACGTGCACCCGCGGTTGCAGGCCTTGTTCGCCGCCGCGTCGGGTGAAGATTTGAATCACTCCGCCGATTGCGTCACTGCCATACAGCACCGAACGGGAGCCGCGCAGCACCTCCACGCGCTCGACCTGCTCGATGTTGATGTGTTGCAGATTGCTGTCGCCCGAGGTCGAATTGCCGATGCGCTGACCATCCACCAGCACCAGGCTTTGCGCCGACTGGGTGCCGCGAATATAAACCCCCGGCAGACTGCCGAGCCCGCCGGTTTGCGCCACTTGCACGCCCGGCACCCGTTTGAGCAAATCGGTGATGCTGTACGGTTGCAGACGGTCGATGTCTTCGCGGGTAAACACCGTATTAGCGGCGCTGCTGTCGTTGCGCGCTTCGACCTGACGGTTGGCGGTGATCAACACATCGGGCAGTTTCAGCGCTTGATCGCGTTCGAAGGAGTCGGCCAGCAGTGGACCGGCCGGCAGCAGTGTCAGCGTCAGGGCGAGGGGGGAGAGTTTCATCGGGCAGTCCGTTGGCGCGTTGTAGCGAACAAAATTTGAAGATCACAAAAAACCAATGTGGGAGCGAGCCTGCTCGCGATGACGGTGTGTCAGTCAAAGAATTGTTGACTGGCAGTCCGCTATCGCGAGCAGGCTCGTTCCCACAGGGTATTGCGTGTATCCAGTAGGTTAGTTGTTCAGTAGCTGGAGGCGCTCACGCACCGCCGCTTCGATCCCTGCTTCGTCCAGCCCGCACTCGGTCAGCATCTGCGCAGGCTTGGCGTGTTCGACGTAGAGGTCCGGCAAGCCCAGGTGCAGCACCGACTTGAGGATATTTTCGCGGGCGAGGAATTCGCTGACCGCGCCGCCGGCACCGCCCATGATTGCGTTTTCTTCGACGGTCACCAACAGCTCGTGGCTGCCGGCGATTTCGCGAACCAGCGCTTCATCCAGTGGTTTGACGAAACGCATGTCGACAACTGTCGCATCCAGCGTCTCGGCGACTCTCAATGCTTCGGCCAGTTGCACGCCGAACACCAGCAGGGCGACTTTGCTGCCCTGGCGACGAATGATGCCTTTGCCGATTTCGATCGGTTGCAGGTCTTTCTCGATGGTCGCATTCGGACCCGAGCCGCGTGGGTAGCGCACCGCAGCCGGGCCGTTGTAGAGGTGGCCGGTGGTGAGCATTTTACGCAGTTCGTTTTCGTCGCTCGGGGTCATCACCAGCATGCCGGGGATGCAGCGCAGGAACGACAGATCGAAGCTGCCCGCGTGAGTCGGGCCGTCTTCGCCCACCAGACCGGCGCGGTCGATGGCGAACAGCACGTCGAGGTTTTGCACCGCGACGTCATGAATCAGTTGGTCGTAGCCTCGCTGCAGGAACGTCGAATAGATCGCCACCACCGGTTTCGCGCCTTCGCAAGCCATGCCGGCCGCAAAAGTCACGGCGTGCTGCTCGGCAATCGCCACGTCGAAGTAGCGCAGCGGGAAACGCTCGCTGAACGCGACCAGATCGGAGCCTTCTTTCATCGCCGGGGTGATGCCCACCAAGCGCGGATCAGCAGCGGCCATGTCGCACAGCCATTCGCCGAACACACCGGAATACTTCGGCCCGCTGGCCTTTTTCGGGGCGGCGGCCGGTGCGTCCAGCGGTTCGAGTTTAGTGATGGCGTGGTAGCCGATCGGGTCGACTTCGGCCGGGGCGAAACCTTTGCCCTTCTTGGTGACGACGTGCAGGAACTGCGGGCCTTTAAGATCGCGCATGTTGCGCAAGGTGGCGATCAGGGTCGGCAGGTCATGACCATCGATCGGGCCGATGTAGTTCCAGCCCAGCTCTTCGAACAGCGTGCCGGGAACCAGCATGCCTTTTGCGTATTCTTCGGTACGACGGGCGATTTCCCAGGCGCCGGGCAGGCGCGACAGAACCTTTTTGCTGCCCTCGCGCATGCTTGCGTAAGTGCGACTGGAAAGAATTTTCGCCAGGTAGTTCGACAAACCGCCGACATTGCGCGAAATCGACATGTCGTTGTCGTTGAGGATCACCAACATGTTGGCGTTCACTTCCGGCGCGTGGTTCAACGCCTCGAACGCCATGCCGGCGGTCAGCGCGCCATCGCCGATTACGGCAATGGCCTTGCGATCACTGTTCTGCAGGCGGGCGGCAATGGCCATGCCCAGCGCGGCGCTGATCGAGGTGCTGGAGTGGCCGACGCCGAAGGTGTCGTACTCGCTCTCGGAACGGCGCGGGAAGGCCGCGACGCCGTCCTTCTGGCGCAACGTTGCCATGCGCTCGCGACGGCCGGTGAGGATTTTGTGCGGATAAGCCTGATGACCCACGTCCCACACCAGCCGGTCGTCCGGGGTGTCGAAGACGTAATGCAATGCGATGGTCAGTTCGATGACGCCCAGGCCTGCACCGAAATGCCCACCGGTCTGACCGACCGTGTAGAGCAATTCCAGGCGCAACTCATCGGCCAGGGTTTCCAGCTCGGCTTCGCCTAACCGGCGCAGGCCGTCCGGCGTGTTGGCACGGTCGAGCAGGGGCGTGGTCGGGCGCTTGCGGGGAATCTCATGAAACGTCGTGGGCATCAGGCGAATCGTTATAGGTATAAAAGATGCGGCAGTTTACCTGATGCATCGCCCCCTGCCCACGCGTTGGTATTTTTTGGCGTATACGCCGTCAGTTACGTCGATCAACGATGTAGCGGGCCAGATCGCGCAAGGGCTCTGCCGCCGCGTCAAACGGTCGCAGCGCGTGCAGGGCCTGATCGCGCAGTTCCAGGGCGTAAGCCTTGGCCGCATCGAGGCCGAGCAGCGCCGGGTAGGTCGGCTTGTCGCGAGCGATGTCGGCGCCCTGGCGTTTGCCCAGGGTTTCGGTATCGCTTTCAACGTCGAGAATGTCGTCCTGCACCTGAAACGCCAGACCAATGGCCTGTGCATAGGTCTGCAAGGCTTTCAGCTCGTCCGTTCCCGCGTGACCGCTGGCCAAGGCGCCGAGTTTGACGCTGACCTCGATCAATGCGCCGGTCTTGTGCCGGTGCATGTATTCAAGGGCGGTTTGATCGAGCTTCAGGCCGACGGAGCCGAGGTCGATGGCTTGACCGCCGACCATGCCCGCCGGGCCTGCCGCAACGGCCAGGGCGCTGACCATCTGCAGGCGGATCTCAGCGTCCGCCCCGTTCAGTCGAGGATCGAGCAAGGCGCTGAACGCCAGGCTCTGCAAGCCGTCACCGGCAAGAATTGCGCAGGCTTCATCGAATTTTTTGTGAGTCGTCGGCTGTCCGCGACGCAGATCGTCGTCGTCCATGGCTGGCAAATCGTCGTGTACCAGGGAATAGGCGTGAATCAGCTCCACCGCGCAGGCCGCGCCGTTGGCTTGCTCAGCCTTGCCGCCCAACGCTTCACAGGCGGCATAAGCCAGCAACGGTCGTACGCGCTTGCCGCCATTCATCACGCTGTAGCGCATGGCTTCATAGAGACGGGCAAGTTCAGGACTCGGTGCGTTGAACAGGGTTTCCAATGCCGCATTGACGCGGGCCTGGCTGGTCGCCGAATACGCTGCAATCATTCTGGCTGATCCGCGTCGAAGGGTTCCTCGGCCAACTCGCCATCACGCTCGAGCAGCACTTGAACCTTCTGCTCGGCCTGGGCCAGCGCCGCCTGGCAATCACGAGTCAGCCCGATGCCTTGCTCGAAAGCCGTCAGCGAGTCTTCCAGCGACAGTTCGCCGTTCTCCAGACGCTCCACCAGCGTTTGCAGGTCAGCGAGCGATTGTTCGAAATCCAGTGCAGCTTTTTTGCGGGCCATGGCGGCTATTTCCGGTTGACGTTAAACCGGCGCGACACTAGCAGACATGGGGGGGATGGGCAAATGAGCCGGGTGTTTCGGCTAATGACTTTCGGGTGTGAGCGCGATCCCTGTGGCTAGAGGACCTGCCTGTGGTGAGGGGGCTTGCCCCCGTTGGGTCGCGAAGCGACCCCAGACCCACTGTATTTTGTCTGGCACACAGCATTCAGCTATCTACTTCTGCTTCGCAGCCGAACGGGGCGATGCGGCGGTCCGACAAGCCCCCTCGCCACAGGTTTTGGGGGTGGCTGTTTATAGCATTGAGTCATCCGGATAGCGGACTTGATAGCGGGTACTACGCCCACCCCCGGGCAGGCGTTGCAGGCAACCTTTCTCCAGCAACTCAACCAAATGACGGGTCGCGGTGGCTTTCGATACTTTCGCCACAGCTTGATATTGAGCCGCGCTGATGCCGTTCTCGAAACCTCGCTCCCCGCCGTCCAGCAAGCGATTCAGTACCTTGATCTGTTCGGCGGACAGTTTTGCGTCCCGATGCGCCTGCCAGAAGCGCGCCTTGCCCAGTACCGCTTCAATTCGCGTCATGGCCTGCTGCAAGCTGCGCAGCAAGGTTTGCAGGAACCATTCCAGCCACTCGGTAATGTCCGTGGAGCTTTTCTGGCTGGTTTCCAGCACTCGGTAATAACCGGAGCGATCCTCAAGGATGTTCGCCGACATGGCGTAGAAACGGATCGCCTGAGCTTCACCCTGAGCCAGCGCCAGATCGGTGATGGTTCGCGTAAGGCGACCGTTGCCGTCGTCAAAGGGGTGCAGGGTGACGAACCAGAAGTGCGCGATACCGGCTCGCAGCAATGGGTCGAGCCCACTCTGTCTCTGGCTGCTTTCAAACCAGGCGAGAAAAGTATCGAGCTGTTGTTCAAGGCCAAGGCGTGGTGGTGCCTCGAAGTGGATGATCGGTTTGTCGAGTCTTCCGGACACCACCTGCATCGGCTCATCGCCGCGCAATCCGCCGACATGAATCGACCGGGCGGCGAAGTTCATGTCCTGATCCGGAAACAGCCACTTGTGCCATTTCAGCAACCGATCCACTGTCAGCGTGTGCGCAAAATGCTGAGTCGCATCAAGCATTAACTGCGCGAGCCCTTCGCTGCGTTGGCTGACTTTATCGCCATCGACCACCTCCAAACCCAGACGTCGTGCCAGCGAAGATCGGACCGAGCCAACATTCAACTGTTCCCCCTCGATAGCTGAAGACGTCACGATGTTCTGTAGTAACGCATCCAGTTCGTTCTGCGCACTGAGTGAGTTACCCACAGAACTGGCCATGCCCATCAATCGACCTTGAGCCTGCACGCACTCACGCAATAGCGGCGTCAGGCGTTCGGATTGCCAAGTGAAATTCGGCCAGTCAGGCTGTTGCCAAATCCAGTGAGGTGTCATGACCACGGATAACTCCAGAGAGAATGAGCCGAATAATAGTCTTATTCGGCTCATTTTGTGAGCCGAATAAGACATCTATTCGGCTCACAGATCCATGTGTTCGTGACTCCCACCGCAAATCAAGATGGATCCGATTGTTTAAAATTCATCAAATCGCTACCCTCGCGCCTTACAGGACCCACCAGTCACCGGGTCTTTCTGACGAAACGCAGTATTTGGATCTGTAACGCGCCGAGGATCGGGCGCAAGGTTTCGTTATGCATGGCAGGAGGCATCACATGCGCTCATTTCTTTTGCTGGCGATGGGGTTGGTCTGCGCGACCGCTGCCAGGGCCGAACCGACGGCTGAGCTCTCGGAGCCGCTCGGTGGCTGGCGCTATAGTGGCCTGCTCGACCGCAGCGAAAACCCGCAAGTTGCCTATCCCACACCGCCCATCGACCGGGGCGTGCAGCGTAATCGCACAATGATCGAAGGCCAGCTCAAGGCCATCGGCACTCAACGCGGGCCGCACACGCTGGCGGTCAACGGAAATCCACTGAATCTGTATTCCGACGACCAAGGGCGTTTCGCCCGGCCGTATGCCTTTGGCGCCGGCTCCAACAGCGTCGAAGTGCGTAGCGCCGAAGGCCTGTCGCTCAAAAGCGTTCAATTCTATGAAGCCAACAACCTGCGCACGCCGGCACGGATTCGCGTGGCGCTGGGTTGGGACGACCCGAAAGCCGAACTCGACCTGCACATCATTACCCCTGACGGCCAGCATGCATTTTGGGCGCACTCGGCGCTGACCAACGGTGGAGGCCTGGACCCGGATGGCGTCGATGGCCCCGGCCCGGAAATGTTCACCATGACCGCGCCGTTGCATGGCACCTATCTGGTTTACGTGAACTATTGGGGCAACTTCGGCAGCGGCGGCTATAACTTCGAGGAGGCCAGCAACCAGAACGAGGTCATCACCTCGCAAATCAATCTGGTGCTCAACGAAAACACCGTCGACGAAAAACGCGAGACCTTCATCGTGCCCCTGCGCGCAATCGGTGACCTGCTGCTGGTCAAGACTTTCAACTATTAAGCATCCCGCACCACGGATGAATTGGGCGTTGTGAACATGAGTGAAAAGACTGTTTCCCCGGCCGCTGAAACACCTGCTGTCAAAACGTCTCGCCGTTGGCCAGCACTGCTGGTCGGGCTGTGCCTGGTGGCTGGCGTGGCGGGTGGGTTGGGGTGGTTCATGCACAAACCCAAAGTGCCACCGGCGGTGTTGGCCAGCGACAAACTGGGCATGAGCCGGCCCGACGGTCTGCTCGAAACCCATTCCTTGAGCCAATTGCCCAAGGATTTGCTGGCGGTGCCGTTTCTAAAGGAAACCCTGACTGAAGATTTCGTCTTCTATTACGAAGCCCATGTCGATCGCCTCGGCTTGATCGGCAGTCTGCGGCGGATCATTTACGAGCATGACCTGAAATTGCAGGACAGCCTGATCGAGCAGCTGTTCGATCAACCGGCCGACGTGGCGCTGTGGCGCGGGGCGGATGGCCGGCTCAAGGATTTCCTGCTGGTGATGGATCGCGGCGGGTTGGCCAAGGTCCTGGAGCCGCTGGCCAAAGTGGCGCTGGATGATTCGCAGCTGACCAAGCTCAGCGATGTGAAGGTCGGCGCCGACGACGTGGCGCTTTATCAGCTCACCTACAACAACAGCAAAGCGCTGGTGTTCGCCTCCCATGGCGACAAACTGGTGGTGCTGTCCAATCCCGCCAAACTCTACGACACCGGCAACGGCCCGACCGATGAGCACGGCAGTGTCTCGACCACGGCTATCGCTGCGTTGCTCAGTGGCGACAAACTGTTCCCCGAAGCCTTCGGTCTGCCACCGCGGACACCGGAAGTGAAACAACGTCTCTCGGTGAACTCCAGCGTTCTGGCCATGGGTTACCAGCGCTTCATCCCGAACTTCGCCGGGCTGCGCTTCGACATGGATGACAAGGGTTGGCACAGCTTCCTCGCCATGGACGAACTGGAAGATCAGCCGGACTTTGATTTCAAACCGATCTGGCAAGCCATGCCGATGGGCGCCAGCGCTTGCGTAGCCTTACCGCTCGCCGCCGAACAACAGAAACCGTTGTTGGTGAAACTAGGCGCCGAAGAAACCGTGGCCCAAGCCCTGACCGAACGTATGGCCGGTGCGGCGGGCCTGTGCTGGTACGCCGATTCGCGCCTTTACACACCGTTGCTGGTGGCCAGCCTCAACGACGATGACAGCGCCAAGCTCGACGGCGACCTCGGTAATTTGTTCGGCTCGATGGTCGGTGCCTATGAACCGAATGTCGAAGAACACGCGTTCCCGGTGATCGAGAATCAGGATGGCCCAACCCACCAGTGGCAGCGTCAGGTCAGCTCCAACTTCGGCCCCTACAAAGCCAAGGAAGCTGAAGACCCGGACGCGATTTCCGGCAAGGCTTTCATGAAAGTCAGCCTGGCGCGTCACGGCTCGACGCTTCTGTTCTCCCTCGACGACAAGCTCGTGGACAAGGCCCTCGGCACCCTCGACAAACGCTTCCCACCAATGGCCGATGTGGTGCCTAAAGACCTGCTGATGCCGGTCTACTTCGGCCCGGAGTCCATGGCGCAACTGATGCAACAGGAAGCCCTCGACAGCCTGCCGCAGGACATGGAACCGGTGTTTTACAACGCCGCGCAAACCTACCTGATCCCGAAACTGCGCAAGCTCGGCGGCTACGGCAAATACGCCCTGACCTTGCCTGAAGGCAGCGAGCCCGACGGCCATTGGCAATGGCTGCCGCTGGAATGGAAAGCCCTGTGACCGCACTCATCCGAGGCCTCGGCTTGCTGGCCATGTTGCTGGGCGGTCGCGCATTCGCCACTGAGGCGCCACCGCTCGATGTGCAGCAATCCCAGGTGTTCCGCGCCTGGTTCGTGCGCATCGCCCAGGAACAACTGACCCAAGGCCCGAGCCCGCGCTGGTATCAGCAGGACTGCGCCGGATTGGTGCGGTTCGCCGCCAACGAAGCGCTGAGAGTCCATGACGACAAATGGCTGCGCAGCAACGGCCTGTCCAATCGCTACCTGCCGCCGGAACTGCAATTGAGCGAAGCCCAACGCGGCCTCGCCCAGCAATGGCAGCAGGGCGGCGGCAAAGTCGGGCCGTACGTCAATGCGATCAAACTGATTCAGTTCAACAGCCATCTGGTGAGTCGAGACGTGGCGCAAGCGCGGCCCGGCGACCTGATGTTTTTCGATCAGGGCGAGGACCAGCACCTGATGATCTGGATGGGCCGCAATATCGCCTATCACACCGGCACCACCACCCCCACCGACAACGGCATGCGTTCGGCAAGCCTGCAGCAACTCATGACATGGAAGGACACCCGATGGATACCCGACGCAGCCAACCCCAACTTCATCGGCGTCTATCGACTGAACTTTCTCTCCCAATGATCGGTGCCCGCATGTTGCGTTTTCTGCCTCTGTTGTTGGTTTTGGTGCTGCCGTTTTCGGCGGTCAACGCCGAAGACACCGTCGAGCCGAGCGGCTATACGCCGGTGGCCGGTGAAAGCTTTTTCCTGCTGGCCGACAGCAGCTTCGCCAGCGACGAACAGGCGATGGTGCGCCTCGAAGCGCCGGGCCGTGACTATCGCCGGTTCCGTATGGAGCCTTACGGTGGCGCAGACATTCGCGTGTACCGCATCGACAAGCCGCTGGATTTTCTCAAGCGCCAGAAGAACCTGCACCGCGTGGTCAGCGATGGCCAGTTCAAGGGCGAAGCCCTGTCGAATACCCTCGCGTACCTGTGGGACAACTGGTACCGCAAATCCCGTCGAGTGATGCAGCGGGCGTTTTCCTTCCAGTCCCGCCAACAAGTCACCGAGGCAGTGCCGGAACTGAAGATGGGTACCGCTATGGCCGCGCCAACGCCTTACGACGCTCAGCCGCAATTCGCACTGATTCCGGGTCTGCCGGTGGTCAGTCAATTTCGCTATCCGCTGTGGCAGGCCAAGCCGATCCAGCCGCCTGAAGGTGTGAACCTCGTAGGCTCTTCCAGTGAGTTCGTCAGTGTTGCGCCGGGCAATGTGTACATCCCGTTGGGCAACCTGAAGCCGGGTCTGTACCTGGTGGAAGCACTGATCGGCAAGTACCGCGCGACGACCATGGTCTTTGTCTCGAACACCGTGGCCGTGAGCAAAATCGCCGGCGATGAACTGGTGGTCTGGGCCGCACGCAAACACGAAGGCAGTTCGGTGCCGAAAGTGAATGTGCTGTGGACCGATGGCCTTGGCGTGATGAGCAGCGGCACCACCGATACCGATGGTTTGCTGCGGCTGAAACACGTCAGCCCCGAGCGTTCGTTCGTGATTGGCGAGGACGAAGAGGGCGGGGTGTTTGTCTCCGAAAATTTCTATTACGACAGCGAAATCTACGACACCAAACTCTATGCCTTCACCGACCGGCCGCTGTATCGGCCGGGGGATTGGGTGTCGCTGAAAATCGTCGGTCGTKAGTTCAGGAACGCCCGGGATTCGGTGGCGCCGAGCGCTGCCGACGTAAACGTGACCGTGCTCGATGCCACCGGCACGGCGCTGCAATCGCTGGCGTTGAAGCTCGATTCCAAGGCGGGTACCCAAGGCCGTTTCCAGTTGCCGGACAACGCCGTGGCAGGCGGTTATGAACTGCGTTTCAGCTACAAGGATCAGGCCTACAGCAGCGCGTTCCGCGTGGCTGAATACATCAAACCGCACTTCGAAATCTCGCTGAACCTGGCCAAGCAGGATTACCGCACGGGTGAGCCGGTGAAGGGCAGCCTGGTGTTGCTATACCCGGACGGTAAACCAGTGGCCAATGCCAAATTGAGCCTGAGCCTGCGCGCCCAACAATTGTCGATGGTCGACAACGAACTGCAATACCTCGGGCAATTCCCGGTGGAGCTGACCAGTACCGAACTGACCACTGACGCTAAGGGCAACGCTATCCTCGATTTGCCAGCCGCCGAGAAACCGAGCCGCTACTTGCTCACCGTTTTTGCGAGCGATGGCGCGGCGTATCGGGTCAGGACCACCAAGGAAATCCTCATCGACCGTGGCGCGGCGAGTTTCAGCTTGAGTGCGCCGCAACGCTTCAGTGCGGTGGGCGGCAAGGTTGTCTTCAGCTATCAGAACGAAGGCGCCAACGAGCAGAGCAAAACCGTTACGCCGAGCAGATACGGTTGGGTGC